>DASRSQ010000023.1:0-14831 GCA_035656475.1 Gemmataceae bacterium
TCGTCGGCCCGCGGCCGGAACGGCCGGTGTTCATTAGCAAGTTCACGAAGACGATTCCGAATTATCACGCCCGCCATGCCGTCAAGGCGGGCATCACCGGTTGGGCCCAGGTCAACGGCTGGCGCGGCAACACGTCGCTGCGCAAACGCGTCCAGTACGACCTGTACTACATCACCCACTGGACGCCCTGGCTCGACATCCGCATCCTGTGGCTAACGATCTGGCATGGCTTCGTGCATCGCAATGCGTACTGAGATCGTTGGCCCCTGAATATCATCACTCCAGGGTGATGCATGTCCGACTTGATCGATTATCGAACGGCAGCCCACGAGCACGGCAAGCACACTATGTCCGGAGATTCTGATTTAGCAAACCAGGCATTTGAAGCGTTGCAGAGTGCTTTCAACAGGCTGGTTGCGGCGAAACACGACGCAATGATTTGCGATCTCTACGAAGATCCTGATCCGTGGGTCCAGCTTTGGGCGGCAGCTCACACTTTGGAAATCACAGAAAGCAAGGCCCTAGAAAAGCTCACAAATCTGCGGGATGCCCGTAAGCCTGTGCTGAGCATGAACGCCAAGTTCACCATTGTGGAATGGAAGAATCACAGATTGGCGTTTCGTCACGTGCCTGAATCAAGTTGATGGCATGAAACTGACTTCCAACGAAATCGATTTTCTCGCTGCGTGGGCTCGTGAAGAGTGGGAACCCGCCTGCTACCGTTTGCATGCACATCAACTGCAGCTTGCACATGGCGTTTCCGGTGCATCTTTCATCACGCTGATCAAGGCGTGGACCAAGGCCGAAAAGAAGAAAGACCGCGACATCCTGGATGCAAGTGGCAATTCAACCCCGTCCTGGCCGTGGGGCAGTAACGAAGCATTCCGTGCGCGCTTGGAAGAAGCCAGCCTGTGATCATTTCGATGCTGTGCCAACCACTGCGCCGCCGCCTCCATCCCATCTGATACAATGACCCATCAACGATTCTGACCACAGAGAGAGCGCGATGTTTGTCGATCGAGTTACCATCTTCGTCAAGGGAGGCGATGGCGGACGAGGCTGTATCAGCTTCCGACGTGAAAAGTACGTCCCCAAGGGCGGCCCCGACGGCGGCGACGGGGGCGATGGCGGCAGCGTCATCATCCGCGCCCTCGCCGGCGCCGACAGTCTCGCCGACATCGTCAATCGCAAGCACATCCGCGCCCCCAACGGCAGTCCCGGCAGCGGCGCCCAGAAGACCGGCCGCACCGCGGAAGACGTCATCATTACCGTGCCGCCGGGCACCATCATCATGGATCGCGATCGCGGCAACATCCTGCGCGACCTGACCGAGGCCGGCCAGGAAGTCATCGTCGGCAAAGGCGGACGCGGCGGGCGCGGCAATCGCTATTTCGCCACCGCCACCAATCGCACGCCGCGCGAGGCCGAGCCGGGCGAGCCTGGCGAGGAACGCTGGCTGACGCTCGAACTCAAAGTGATCGCCGACGCAGGCCTCATCGGCCTGCCCAACGCGGGCAAGTCGACGCTGCTGAGTCGGCTGTCGCAGGCGCATCCGGAGATTGCGGATTATCCGTTCACGACCAAGCATCCCAATCTCGGCGTCGTCCATTCGGGAGGCGAGCGCGTCTTTGTGCTCGCCGACCTGCCCGGACTGATCGAAGGCGCTCATTCGGGCGTTGGACTCGGGCACGAGTTCCTGCGTCACGTGGAACGCACACGCGTGCTCGTGCATCTCATCGAGCCGGCGCCGACCGATGGCAGCGATCCGGCCGAGAACTATCGCATGGTGCGGCGTGAACTTGAACTCTACAACCAGGAGCTCGCGAAGAAGCCGGAGGTTGTCGTTGTCAGCAAGAGCGAGCTGACAGGCAGTAACGAGATCCGTGAACGCCTGGAGGACGAGCTGGGCTGCGACGTGATTGGTATTTCTGCGGTGACGGGACAGGGTCTCGCGCAGCTTGTCGGTCGCGTTGCCGAGCAGCTGTTAATGTGTCGTGCGTGAATCCGTGTCACGCACCGAAATACAGAGGTCAAGGAGGCGAGCGCGTGAGCGGGCCCATCGTTGTCGACGTCGGCAATTCTCGCATCAAGTGGGGGCTGTGCAGCTCCGAGCTGGTGTGGAGTACCGCGTCGCTGCCGCCGGATGATCCGGCAGTCTGGCAGAAACAGTGGGACGAATGGAAATTGCAGAAGGGGCAGGAGTGGCTCGTTGCCGGCGTGCATCCGAAGCGAAGTGAAGCATTGTTGGCCTGGCTACATGGAAGGGCCGAGACGGTGCGCGAGCTGAAGTCGGCCAAGCAATTGCCGCTCATCGTCGACCTGGAATATCCGGAAAAGGTCGGCATCGATCGGCTGCTCAACGCAGTGGCCGCCAATTTGCGTCGTCAGGAGAATGTCGCAGCGATCTTGATTGATGCGGGCACCGCAGTCACGGTCGATTATCTCGACGGAAAAGGCGCGTTCAAAGGAGGCACGATTTTTCCCGGCTTTCGTCTGATGGCAAGCGCGCTCCACCATTACACCGCGCTGTTGCCAATCGTGGAGCTGGACGCGAGCGTGTTGCCGCCGGGGACGTCGACGACGCTGGCGATGCAGGCCGGTATCTATCATGCGGTGCTCGGCGGCATCGAGCGCATCATTACCGAGTACCAGCACCGCTTCCCCACCGCGTTCGAAATCTTTCTCACCGGCGGCGATGCCAAATCGATCGCTCCGCGGCTACGGCATGTCGTCCACCACTGGCCGGAGATGACGCTCGAGGGAATCTTGCACAGTCGGAATTGACAATTAGCAATTGACATTCAGCACTCTCAAATTGTAAGCGCCCCGCCGTTTTCACGGTTCAGCAATCGCGACGAGCCGCGACCGTTAGGGAGCGAGACCGCATCAACAGGCAGGAGTGTGGATGGATACGCAAATCGCATGTCTGACGGCGCCGGGCAAGGCGGCCATCGCCACGCTGGCGGTGCGCGGGCCGCTCGCCTGGTCGATCACGCGCGAGCTTTTCAAGCCGATCAAGGGAGCGCTGCCTGCCGACGCGGCGCCGGGACGATGTTCGCTCGGCAAACTCGGCACGCAGCAAGCGGACGACGCCATTCTTGCCGTCAAATCCGACTGCATCGAGTTGCACTGTCACGGCGGCATCGAAGTCGTGCGCATGGTGCAGGAACTCTATCGCGCGCGCGGCGCCATCAGTGTGCCGTGGCAAGCATTCCTTCCTGAGCCCACGGACGTTCTCGACATGCTCGCCCATGCGCCGACGACTCGCACGGCTGGCATCCTCCTCGATCAGGCGAACGGCGCGTGGGAACGCTGCATCGACGCGATGGATTCAACCCGATTAGCGGAACTCGTTCCACTCGGCCGACATCTCGTCGAACCGTGGCGCATCGTCATCGCCGGAGCGCCGAACGTCGGCAAGAGCAGCCTGATGAATGCGCTCGCCGGTTATACGCGCAGCATCATCGCGCCGACGCCTGGCACCACGCGCGACCTTGTCAGCGTGCGCCTGGCAATCGATGGCTGGCCTATCGAGGTCACCGACACCGCCGGCATTCGCGCTGCGCCGGGCGAGTTGGAACAGCAAGGGATCGCGCGGGCACATGCCGCGGCACGTGATGCCGACCTGCGGTTCTGGGTGCTGGATGGTTCGAGCGAACCCGTCTTTCCCGACGAGCGAAGCGGCTGGCACATGCTCATCAACAAGATCGATCTGCCGGCAACGTGGGACTGGCAATCAGTGCCCGAGGCGTTGCGAGTTTCCGCGCGTACGCGCGACGGCGTCGCGGATTGGTGTGCGTGGATTTCACGCCTGTTGGTTCCGGCTCCGCCGGCCGCCGGTGAGGCGGTGCCGTGCACGGCAGCGCATTTTGCCTGGATCGAGGCGAACCGCGGGTGACTCCGGCAATCGCCCGTGGTGCAGACGGCCTCGCCTGCACAATCAGTCAGCAAGCGCGTCGCCAATGGCAGTCGTGATAGGATTCCCACTCCTCTGGACGACACTTCCTTGCCGGTTCGTGCAGGCGAGCCGCCTGCACCGCGGGCGATTGTCAGGGAGACGCCTACGCTGCGAGACAATCTTGTAGCACCTTGACCCCATGCGCGATGTCGGTGATGCGTTGCTCCTGGTTGCCGACCTCGCGTTCGATGCACAGGGCGCCCTCGAAGCCGACCTTCTTGAGCGTGTCGACAAATTTCTTGATGCCGACCTGACCTTTGCCGAGCGGCACCTCTTCGCCCCAGGTGCCGGGGACCTTGGTGCGGATCGCGTCCTTGACGTGAACGCTACGAATGTCGGGACCGAGGATCTCGAGGGCGCGGATCGGGTCCCCCATGTCGTAGAGGATCATGTTGGCGGGATCGAAATTGATTTTCAGGTTCGGGCACTTCAAATCGTCGAGCGTGCGCCGCAGCAGGTCGGCCGTCTCCTGGCCCGTTTCGAATGCGACCGTGATCCCCTTGTCCTTTGCGAGTTGGCTCACCTTGGCAAGCGTATCGAGGAACGGCTTGCGATCGGGAAGGCCCGGCTCGGGCAGAAAGCCGGCGTGCAGCATGATGTCGCCAAGGCCAAGGGCGACGGTGCGATCGAGTGCCCACTTGAACCGCTCCAGGCGTTCGGCCCGGGTGGCGGGATTGCCGAAGCCGCCGGAGATCTCGATGGTTTTGGGAGAGGTGTAGTCTTCGCCGGGAAAACCGAGCATGGTGCCCGTCATGCGGAAGCCGGCAGCGCGGGCGGCGGCAGGCATGTTGTCCCCTTCGTCCCATGACGCGTGGTGCGGATCTCCGCAGGCGATCTGGACGACATCGATGCCGAGGCGATCCATCAATCGCTTCAACTCCGGGACGCTGCCGACCTGGAGGGACCAAGAACAGACGCCGATCGCAAGTGGCTCGATTGCCATTTATTGCTCCCGATTGAAAAAGATCGGAAATCCGAAACTCGAAATCCGAAACAAATCCGAAATCTCAAATGCAAAACCTACCACGAGGGGGCGAGGTCTTGAATTTGTATTTTCAGATTTGCTTCGGATTTCGAATTTCGGATTTCAACCTGGTGCTGGTTCGATGCGCACGCCTAGCGGACCGAGCTTACGGCCGTTGGGTTGGATTTCGTGGAAGCTGAGCATTTGTTCCAGCTTGAGCTCGGCAACTTCCTTGGTGCCGGTCCAGACGACGGCCTGGCCACTGGTGTGGGCGAGCATCATGAGTTGGAAGCACTTTTGTTCGTTGTAGCCGAGGGCTTTTTGCAGGACGCTGATTACGAATTCCATCGAATGATGATCGTCATTTTCGAGGATGACATTGTACGGCGGAAGACGCCGAGTTTTTATTTCGGTATCTTCTTCGGGCAGAACCGTCACGCCGGTGCCATCGGGAAGGATGGGGTCGCTCATTTCGCGGACTCCTGGGGACCATCGTAAGAATACCTGAAAATCGAGCTGATGCCATCGAAGGACGACAAAAAAGTGAGTCAAGCCGCCCGGCGCAGAGCCATTGGTAGGGGCGGCATCTGCGTTTCACGCCAAAGCTGGAACGCCGGGACGCCCCAAAGCGGGAGTGTGGCGAAGAGTGACGCGCAGCGATCCTTCAAGATCTCGAGGCCCGGCAGATAGGCGATCGCCATTACCGCCACAAACGCCACGAAGCAGGCCGCCATCGGCCATGGGACGCGCACCGTTGGCTGATACTGCCAGGTGTGGGCCATCAAGCTCATCACCGCGGGCAAGCAGAACAAGAGATAGTGCGAATGGCACACCGGGCTGAAGATGGCCATCAGCACGACCAGTCCGCCGAGCACGTGTGCAGACCCGGCCCCGGAGTCGCTACGAGGCAACAGCGTCAGCAGCGTCATGCCAATGCCGAGCGCGAGATACAGCCCTTTCGCAACCATCCCCATGTCTTCCGGGCGATGGGCGGCGTCGGGAAACATCCAGTTGTGCAGCGCGTTCTTGACGCCGACCGAATCGGTCGCGTTGACGCCGAGGATCTCCTCCTTGCGCGAATCGTCATCGCTCACCTTGAGCAGCGGCCCGAAGAAGACCCGGCCGTAGGTCGCATAATGTTCCGTCGCACGCGTCGGACCGAACGCCAGAAGCGGGATCAAGCCAAGCCCGACCAGGCAACCCGCAGCGCAGCCGGCCAGGCCGCGCCAGTCGCGTTTCCAGAGCGGATAGACCAGCAGGTACGCCGGGATGACCTTTAGGCAAATCGCCAGCGCCAGCCATAGCCCCGCGCGATAATTCTGACCGCGCATCCAGCCAGCGATTGCCGTACACAGGATCGCGAGGACGATCGCGTTGACCTGTCCGCGCATCAGGGTGTGCCCGATCGGCAGGACGCAGACGAACACGGGCCAAAGACGCAGCACCCACCAGCGCTTGCAATACGTCGGCTGCGTGCGATACGCCGGGTCCTCGGCGTGATCCTGCAGCGCCGACGCCAGGCTGTGCACGCCCGCCATCAGACAGAGAAGATTGAGCAGGTAACAGATGCCCACGCAGACCGCATATGGCAGATAGCCCGCGCGGTCCGCATCGAGCGGTGGATCGGCGAGCGGCGTCAGTAGGATCGCATAGAGCGGCGGATAGATGTAGTGCCAGCCGTTATCGCTGGTGATGGCATAGGGGTCGGCGTTGTTGCGGACGGCCCAGGCGGCACGCAGGAAGACATCGAGATCCCCCATGCGGCGTTCCATGAGGGCAGAGCGTGCTTCCACCAGGCCGCCGTAGACCAAGAGCATCACGAAGAACGCGACGGTGCCGGCCTTTTGCCAGCGAGTCAGCGGGGTGAGCGCTTGCCAGTCCATGGTTACGCGATTTCCTGGTTCGTCGGTGCCGCCGAATCGAAGACCTTGATATGGGGCGGCTGATGGGCGGGCCGCAGCCCCTGATGCGAGTCAAACTTCAACAGATAGCTCGGCCGGCCGCGCACCTGTTCCCAGACGCGGCCAAGGTATTCGCCAAGAATGCCGATCGAGATCAAGATCGCTCCCGCGAGCACGTGGCTCGACACGATCATGTATTGCGTCGCCGCGTTCATCGACCCGGCGCCGAAAATCCCTTGCACGAGCGCGACGAGGGCCCATGCCAGGCCGACGACGAGCGTGATGCAGCCGAACGTCGTCGCCAGCGTCAATGGCTTCTTGGAGAAGGAGAACAGGCCGTCCTTGCCGAGCGCCATCAGGCGGAAGAACGAGAACTTGGTGTAGCCAACCGTGCGTTCCTTCGGCCGGAACGGGACCTCGCGATACTTGAAGCCCATCCAGTGGATGAGCCCCTTCATGAAGCGATGCTTTTCCTGCATCTGCACGAGCACCGCCGCCACCTTGCGCGTCATCAACAGGTAGTCGGACGTCTCTCGGCGAATCTCGACCTCGCTCAGGCTTTCGAGAACCCAGTAGAAGGCCTGGGTGCCGAGCTGATTGAACCAGCCGGGCTTCTGGTATTCTTGTCGGACGGTGATGACGAGATCGACGTCGTGCTTGGTCTGTTCGAGGAGCTGCGGGATCAACTCGGGCGGGTGCTGCAGATCGGTGTCCATGGTGATGATGAATTCGCCGTCGGCATGTTCGAGTCCTGCCTGCAGCGCCGCTTCCTTGCCGAAGTTGCGGGCCAAAGACAGGACACGAACGCGCGTATCGCTCAGAGCCGCCGCCTTCATCGCGTCGAGAGTGCAATCACGGGAGCCATCATCGATGTAAATGACTTCAAATTGGTAATGCGATTCAAGCGGAGCCAGCACGCGACAGAGTTCCTGATGAAAGAGGGGCAAGACCTCCTGTTCGTGGTAAGCAGGACAAACAACGCTAACCAGGGGCCTTGGGTCCGTCATCCATGACCTCTATTTCTACTCGCGGCTTCCCGAATTCAGACGTGGAAAATAGCGATCCTGCAACGGCATGTCTAGCCCGACCGTGTTGACCGCCCGTGCCACCGCCGAGTAGATGACCACGAGGCCGTGGTCACCTCGATTCGCGAAAAACCATGGATTTTACGCAGTCCGCAGTCCGCGGAGTAGATGCCCACCAGGGCGGGGGAGAGGCCCTTGAGGTGGGAAGAAAATCTCTCACAACGGACGTTGATTTCCGAGATGCGGTGTGCGAGTTTCGATGGTGCGAAGGCAGGCACGAATCTGGGGTGGATCAAGCAACGCGAAGCCCATACGCGTCAACTTAAAGTGCATTCCGGCCTGAAGGGCCGGTTCTGTCAGCCCAGGCCGCAGGCCTGGGAAGTGGTCCCAGCAAGACCTTGGCCCTGAAAGGGCCGTTCGACCGTCTTGCATCACGCGTGAACGAGCCCTTCAGGCTCGATGACCGCGGCTTTGCTCTTTCCCAGGCCCAGGCCTCCGGCCTGGGCTGACGGAACCGGCCCTTCAGGCCGGAATGCACAAAGCACGAACCTCTGGGACTCGCGCCTAAGCGCACTTCGCCACAGACGCCCGAAACCCCAGCAACTCCGCCGGCGAGGTGAGTTGGAAGCCCGCGTCCTCGACGGCGTCGAGGAACGACGGGTCGCCCAGCCAGCGCAGCTCGTTGACGCGCTGTTGCAGGAGGCCGTCGCTGTCGGTGCAATCGCGGCCGATCAGGGTCGGATCGAGCCGGCCGGGATGGCACATCAATTCCACGACGTTTCCTGGCATCGCGTGCAGCCAGCGCACGAAGAACTCGGGATTGGTGATGCATTGCGGGCTCGCGATGCCTGCCATCCAGTCGTTGCCAGGGAAGCCGTTCGCATCTTGAATTCGGCTCAAGCGGCATCCCAGCCAGCCGAGAAACGCGCGTTTGCCGCGCGCACCGGGGAGTGCGGACAGCACGGGCCATGGTTCCTGGACGCGTCGCACATAGGGGCGCGTCGGCAGTTCCGCGAGGATGCGCAGCAGGATTTCGCCAACGGGCGCGAACAGGCCGACGTGTTGATGGCAGTTCACGAAGGTCGGCGGGTGGCCGACCAACATCACGAAGCGTTCCAGCTGGAGCCGAAGCTCACGTTCGATCTGACATGGATCAAGCAAGCCGAGGAACCAGCGTTTCAGGAAAGCGCCGAGCGGCCAGAACGTGCCATCCGGGCCAATCAAGCTGGCGACCTGGGCGGACGGGGAGAGCGGCGTGTCCAGGGTCAGGTTTGGGTGCCAGCCAATATCGAGACGCGAGCCCGATTGACGCCATTTGCGGATCGCGTCGATGGCATAGGGAGAATTGACGAGAAATGCCGAGCCGGTGACGATGCCCTGGTCGGCCAGGTGCAGGATCCCGGCGGTGGTGTTGGGGCCGATGCCGATGTCGTCAGCAATGACCAGCAGATGTCGTCGAGCCATGCATGAAGTCCGTGCGATGGTAAATCAGGTGGATTACGAGT
Organism: Gemmataceae bacterium; assembly: GCA_035656475.1. Taxonomy (GTDB): domain Bacteria; phylum Planctomycetota; class Planctomycetia; order Gemmatales; family Gemmataceae; genus SIAQ01. The sequence goes on from DASRSQ010000023.1 coordinate 9,354, forward strand.
AACGGAATTGGCCAGGGGGGTCAATAGTTTCCTATCGACGGGCAATCGCAAAGATTCGGGCTGCGGAAGTTGCCATTGTGAAAATAATAGGCTAGGGTTGTTCAAGCTAACGAAGTTGCCGGTTTTGGCGGCAATTTTGGGGCAAGCCGAAGCGTGTGGTCTGGATCGAAACGCCTTTCTTCCTCGAAAGGGCATAACCGTCGAAAGACGGCGACGCAAAGCCATGGGCCTTACCCTCTCTGGGCCGGACGTGTTGAGCGTTCGAATATGAGAAAGGTCGCCTGGCTGCCGAAGGGATAGATGGTGAAACACCCGTCCGTCCCCGGATGTCCGCAAGAGCGACATCCGCCCGATCCAGAGGCCGTCGCAAGACGGTTGGCGCTGCCGGCTTGCCTGCTTCTTTTCTTTTCCGGCGTTCCGTCTGCCTCCGAAGCACCTTGCACTGATCAATCCGAAAACGATCAACAAGTATTAACGCTCGGGCGGCCCCAACTGCGTCAGTCGCACGAAGGCGACAGCCATCGCCAGAAACAGGACAGCAACCATCGCAGCAACGATTGCTCCGCCGGGAGACCCTTCCGCGAGTGCCACGCAGGCGACGCCGAAGAAGGCCAGGCAACCCACGAACGCAATAAGTGCTCCCATCCCGAGAACGAAATCGCCGAATCTGCCACGGGCGAAATCGCCAAGCCTATATTTCCCGGGCTGTCCAAATCGTGGGCGCCTGGCGCCGCCGTATGGGAAATCGTAGCCGCAGTGCGAGCAAATCGGATCGGTCGCGCCAATCGCAGTATTGCACTTTGGACAATACGCAGGCGCTGCCTTCGGCTCACTCGCAGGTGGGAGGCCCACCGCAAATCCCGTCGGCTTGCCATCTGTGTTTTCGCGCTGATTCATTTCGTTCTCGCAGCTTACTTCGCCAGATCTTCGAAGCGCGTGTTCAGGATCGGATACGAGCGCCATTCGCGGAAGTCGAAGTGCCACCACTCGGCTTCGTAGACCTTGAAGCCGTGCGACTCCATTGTGTGGCGCAACAGATCGCGGTGCCAGCGTTCGAGTGATGTGCCGCCGAGGTAGTCGGGGTAGGAGCGGTCCGTCATCTCGTCATACCCGCCGGGCATGTCGATGACTTTGCCTGTCTTCAAATCGTACAGCGTGAGATCGACGGCGCAGCCGCGATTATGGCGCGAGCCCTGGAGCGGGTCGGCGACGAAATGATGAAACTTCGCCGGCGTCGCATCGCGGAACATCTTGGTCACGTGCCACGGCCGATACGCGTCGTGGATCAGCAAACCGTATCCCGATTTGGCGAGATCCTTGTGCGCCTTCAATAGCGCCTCCGCGGCCGGCTTTTGCATGAACGCCCGCGCGGACGTGTAGAACGGGGTGCCGAGAAAGTTGTTCGCCGTCGCATAGCGGATGTCGAGCTTGATCGATTTGTCGAGCGTCGTTAGATCGACGAGGTCCGGCTTGCGAAAGAACGCATTCATTTCGACCGGCGGCTTGTCAGCCAGCGCGATCTTGCGCAAATCATCGACCGGCCGCACCGGCACGAGTCTGAATGTCTCGCCGCGTTTCGGCAGACCGCGGCGCTGAAACATCACGCTGGCCGCATCGACGTGGGTCGCGTTGCCGGACTTGTCGCGGAAGAACTTGATGCGGTCCCCCATGTACAAGCCGTAATCGGGGAACTGATAGACGTCCTCGGCAATCTCCTTGAGTGGATAGAGGAACACCCACTCGATCTGAGCGTGCAAGACGCCGTCCTTTTCGAGAATCACGAGTGGGATGTAATCGGGGCCATACTCGCCGAGCAGGCCTTCGAACTTGGCAGGGCACGCGGCCGGCTTCTTGTCGGCGATTAGCGTCCATTTCTCCTTGCCAACGACGAGCGTCTTGCCGTCGCGCTTCAGCTTCATGCCGTAGCCATGCAGGTCGTCGGCGACCAGTTCGTCGCCGAACTTGCGCAGCTCGGCCTTGATGCCCTGGCGGTGCGGCAGGATCCACGCCTTGCCGTCGCGCTCGTAGATCTCAAGCATCTTGTCGCCAGCTTTGTAACGCCCTGCAATGGCCTTCGCCACCTCCGGATCCAGCGGCGCGGAGAAATCGAGCTTCGGCAACGGCTTGCCGGCCTTCTTCGCCAGCATCGCCTTGAGCGATGCGTTGGCGACACGACTCGTCACCGCATTCGCGACATCTTTCGACGCACAGACGATGACGCCGAGCTTGTCGTCCGGCAGAGCGGCGAACTCGGTGGCGAAGCCATAGACGGCGCCGCCGTGGCGGATGACGCGCTTGCCGTCGAGATCACCAACGAAGAAGCCGAGGCCGAAGCCGAATTTGCTGTCCTTCTGTGGGAACTGGATCTTGTACATCGACTCGAGCGTTTCCTTCTTCAGGATCTGCCCGTTCGGTCCCTTGCCGCCGGCGAAGAGGAATTTAAGGAACATCGCCTGATCATTGACGCTGGAATAGAGGTTACCCGCCGAGGCAACGCCCATCGGGAACTCCGGCGCCGGAAACTCGCGGCCATGGTAGGTCCACATCACGGCCTTCGGCAGATCCGGACGCAGCTCATCGTTCAGGCGATAGCTGCTGTGCTTCATGCCGATCGGACGGAGCAGCTTGCGTTCGATGAGCTTCGAGAATTCCTCCTTCTGCGTGCGTTCGAGCAGATGGCCGACGGTGCCGAGCGCCATGTTGGAGTAGCTGGTCGTGGTGCCAGGCTCGTAGACGAGCTCGGTCTTGCTCAGGCTCTTGACGGCGTCGGCGAGCGTGGGATGCGAGTCGTCGAAGTAGTTGCCGACCGGTCCTTCGCGCACCAGGCCGGAGCGGTGCGAGAGCATCTGGCGTAGGGTAATCTTCTTTCCGTATTTGTTCTTAGGTTGAAACTCGGGCAGATAGGTTTGTATCGGTGCATCGAGATCGGTCAGCCCCAGCTCGACGAAGATCATCAGCAACAGCGCGGTGAACGGCTTCGACACCGACCCGACGCGGTATGGCGTGTCCGGCGTCGCCAGCTTTCCCTTGCTCGGGTCCGCGTAGCCAAAGCTCTCGGCGAAGACGATACGCTGGTCATCGACGACGGCAATCGACAGGGAAGGGATCCGCTTCGCTTTAACCTCGCGCTCGATCCATGGCACCAGCGATGCACGCACGTCGGCATCGGTCGCCTGACCGCGCACGCTGGGTATCGGCAAGATCAGAAGGGCGGCGAGCAGGATGGGGACTCGGTACATGGCAGATCTCTCACGCTGGATTGGAGTACAGCGTGATGCTATCCGAGCCGATGGAGTGGGGCAAATGATTTCAACAACGACGCGAGCTGCGATGGCGCAGCTGGTTGAGACGCATATTCAAAGCAGAATGTTCAAGCGAAGAGCCGCCGATGACAGCAACAGGATGGTTGTCGACGAAAAGAATCAACTTCTCCGTGGACGGACAGTGATCGAGCCAGGCTTCGCCGTCACAACACGGATTGAGAATCGAAGGTCTCGTCTGTGGCAGTCTGCCAGGGCGGAAACTGCAATTAGCGTTCATGGCCTGCATCCTCGTTTTGGCGAGCAATTTCATGACTCGCTAATGCAATGCCAAAACGGGTGCAGGCGTTCATTTAGCGCGAGAGCGCCGACGCAAATAACTGTCGGGAAAGTGGTTATGCGTATCATGAAAAGGCTTTCACGCCCGTGCTCGCCCTGAGCGGCTGTGCAAGAATCGACAATGCGTTGCATCCTGCGTCTACGGGTGTTCGTCGACCTTTTCCTTGCTTTTTTCCTGGATATTGCGAATGGTTTGCACAGACAGGAACGTCGCGAACGGATCGGGAGCGCCGGCCTTGACCGCATTGGCGTTGGCGCCGATGGGATCAGGCACATAGTCGTCCGTGGCGGGTTCCGGCGGCAGCGCGTCCGGATCAAGCGGCGCGAGCGGTTCCGCTTCTTCCATCTGCCCCTGCGCCTGTTGTCGGCGCAGATAGAACACCACGCCGCGAATGATGACGAAGCCGGCCGCGAAACCGCCCAGGTGAGCCCAGTAGGCGATGCCGTCGCTGGCGGATTCGTCGTCGAGCGCGAGGAACGCCGACAGATACTGCAGCAGGAACCAGATGCCGATGACGATGATCGCCGGCACCTCGATTACGCCAAACAGCCAGCCGAGCCAGATCTTGATCTTGTTGAGCGGATGGATCGAGACATACGCCCCCATGACGCCGGAGATCGCGCCGCTGGCACCGATGCAGGGCACGATCGAGTGCGGCTCACTCACGACATGGGCCAGCCCCGCGGCGATGCCGCACGCGGTGTAGAACATGAGAAAGCGTCCATGGCTCATGGCGCATTCGACATTTCTGCCGAACACGAGCAGGAACCACATGTTGCCGATCAGGTGAAAGACATCGCCATGCAGAAACATGGAGGTGAAGAGCGTGATGAAGATCGGAAACGGACCGCGGTAATGTTTGATGGGAAAATGCTTGGTTTGCAGGTTCGGGTGATACTCCCCGCGGTGATCGTAGTGGCCGCCGTGATCGATTTTGACCTTGCGATACTTGGTGCCTTGCAGATCATGGAACGTCACGATTTCTTCGGGGACGAGGGCCCACCCGTTCGTGAGGGGCTCGCCGATGAAGACCTGGGCAACGTAGACGAGGACGTTGATGACGACGAGCGAAACCGTCATCCACGGGAACCGGCCATGATAGTGGCCTTCATCGCCAAGAATGAGCATGGGGATCTCCGCATTTTGGGCCATGAGATCGAGGGGTAATCAAAGCATAGGTCAGGTTTTCACGGCTGGGCGGAAATTTCTGCTGAGCCGGGGAACCGCCGGTTCCGATTATGCCGACAAATCCGGCCAGCCATTTCCGTTCACGGGTCGTGAACTATTGACAGCTGGCGTAATTCCAATCATGCTGAAGTTACGAGTTGGAAGTGATTCATGCGGAGAACGAGCATGGTGCGTGCGAAATTCGTTGCAGTCCTGGCATTGATCGTGAGTTGCTCGTTCTCCCTGGCCCAGAACGAGGCCAAGCCGAAGTTCGTGCCCGGCCCGTTCGAGTGCTTCAATATCAATGGCAAGGCGAAGGGGCGCCCGCACTGCCTGGTGTGCAAATTTGCACTCAACCCGGTGGTGCTGATCTTCACCAAGGAGCCCGCTGCGGGGAAAGACGGCCCGCTCAACGATCTGCTGGAACAACTCGACAAGCTGGCTGCCCTGCCTGATTTCGCGGAACGCGACCTGTCGATCGGCGTCGTCTTTCTCAGCCCCGATGCCAAGGATTCGACCAACAACGCCGAGGAAGAAAAGTCGGAGGAGTTGCTCAAGGAAGCAATCAACCGCGAGATGCTGCGGAAGCGGCTCGAGGAGCGAGCCAAGCCATTCAAGAAAGAGAACGACGCGGACCGCGTGATCGTTGCTTATTATCCGCTGGAAGGGCCCAAGAAATACAACATTGATCCGAAGATGGAGCAGACGATC
>DASRSQ010000024.1:0-10267 GCA_035656475.1 Gemmataceae bacterium
TGACAGGCCTCACAAATGAATCATACTAGGACGAAAAATTCAGGCGCCGACGCAAGATAACGCAGTAATTCTTTTAGCCACAGAGGACACAGAGAGCACAGAGAGAAGTTGTGTTTTCGCCTCAGGTCATAGGCGAAGATGCAATGGGCGTCTGCGTTGTACTCTCTGTGCCCTCTGTGTTCTCTGTGGCTAATTCTTAGTCGTTCCGTGGCCGCTGACGCTGCTGCTTTCTCTCCGACCGCACTTTCTTGTCTTGCAGCCGACGTCGCTTGGAGCCTCGCGACGGGCGCGTCTTCTTGCGTGGCTTCGGCGTTTCGAGCGCTTGCAGGATCATGGCGCGCAGCTTGTCGACGCAGTCCTGGCGGTTCCGGTCCTGATCGCGCGTTAGCTGCGAGGTTATGATAAGCTCCCCCTCCAGCGTGAAAAAGCGTTTTTGCTGCAAGGCGAGACGATTTTTTACGTCCTCGGGCAAAGCCGCCGAGGCGGCGATGTTCCAGCGCAATAATGCCTTCGATGCCACCTTATTGACATTTTGGCCGCCGGGCCCGCCGCTGCGCGCAAAGGTCCACGCCAGCTCGGTGTCAGGAATGTGCAGGTTGGGAGTGATTTCCAGGCTCATCGTAGTAATCCTATGAATCCATCCGTGGCAGCATATTTGCTGCGCTTTTCATGAAGATTTCACCGTCGTCTTCGCACCGTTCCCATAAGCCACGTCGTAGCCACCTGTTGGTGATGTGTGGCCAGACCTCCTTTTAAGGAACCTTTTCCATGAGTCGGCCGCATGCCAGGTCAACTGCCACCCATGGCAGTCACGCAGAGACGACACCGGACGAGCAATCGCTGGTTCACGTCCACAAGAGCCTTCAGGCACTGCACGAGCGCATCGTCGCATTTGAGCAATCGATGGCGTCGGTCCTGGATCATGTGCACTCCGATCGGCAGGACAGTGCTCGCAATCTGCTGCACTACATCGGCTTTCGCCGGGATGATGTGCGCGAGCTGCAGGAAGACCTGGCGGCCCTTGGGCTCTCGTCCCTGGGACGCGCGGAGGAATGCTTGTTGAGCTCGGTGCAGCGCGTGCTTGATTTGCTGGAGCGGAGTCAACAAATGCAGGTGGCGGATCGGCCCGCCGCGCCAGTGGAGTTCGAGCAGGGCAGGGAGCTTCTGACGCGCAACACCGATGCCCTTTTTGGGCCCGCGCCGCCGCATCGCCAAGTCCGCATCATGGTGACGATGTCGACGGAGGCGGCACAATCTTTCGAGCACGTCCGCACGCTGCTCGAAAATGGCATGGACTGTATGCGCATCAACTGCGCCCACGATGACCGCGACGCCTGGCTGCGCATGATCGATCACCTCAAGCAGGCGATGGAGCTAACGCAACGGCAGTGCAAGGTGCTGATGGATCTGGCTGGGCCGAAGCTGCGCACCGGACCGATTGCACCGGGGCCGGCCATCCACCGCTGGCGGCCCACGCGCAATGTCATGGGCCGCGTGATCCGACCAGTGACCGTATTGCTCACGGCATCGGCGCACGTGCCTGCGCCGGATGCAGACTTTCAGATGGTGGTGCCCCCACCCTGGCTGAAGGCGATGCGGGCCGACGATCAGGTCGTCTTCAAGGACGCACGCCATTCCGAACGCAAGGTGCGCGTCATGGAGGTCGGACCCGATCATGCCGTCGGCGTCTGCCAAAAAACGGCGTACCTGACGCCTGGCCTGAAGCTGCGTCTGCGGCGGCGCAGCAAGAACGGCAAGAAATGGCAGACGCTCGATCATGCCAGGCTCCACCATGTTCCACCCACGGAGCAATCGATTCTCGTCAAGCCGGGCGAACGCCTGTTCATGACGGCTCGCAAGGGGCCTGGGCATCCAGCCGTCCGCGATGAAGCGGGCAACGTTCTCGAACCGGCCGTCATCGGCTGCACGATTCCCGAGGTCTTCGCCGATCTCCAGGTCGGTCATGCGATCTGGTATGACGACGGCAAGGTCGGCGGCCGGCTGGTTCAGGTCGCGCCGGAAAGCGTTGAGATCGAGATCACGCACGCTCATCCCGACGGGAGCACGATTGGCGCAGACAAGGGAATCAACCTGCCCGAGACGCATTTGCGCCTCGCGTCGCTGACCGACAAGGACCTCGAGGATCTGCAGTTCGTCGTCGACCATGCCGACCTGGTCGGTTATTCCTTCGTGCGCACTCCGCAGGACGTCGCGATATTGCACCAACACCTGCACCGCCTGGGAGGCGACCAGCTTGGGATCGTGCTCAAGATCGAAACGCGCGAGGCGTTCGAGCAGCTGCCGCACCTCTTGTTGTCGGCGATGCGTGGTCCCTGCGCGGGCGTGATGATCGCGCGCGGCGATCTGGCGGTCGAGTGCGGCTACGAGCGGCTGGCGGAGTTGCAGGAGGAAATCCTCTGGTTCTGCGAGGCGGCTCACACGCCAGTGATCTGGGCGACGCAGGTGCTCGAGCATCTGGCCAAGGAGGGGACACCGTCGCGCGCAGAGATCACCGATGCCGCGATGGGAGTGCGCGCGGAGTGTGTCATGCTCAACAAGGGGCCGCACATCGTCGAGGCGGTGAAGACGCTCGACGACATCCTGACGCGCATGGCCGCGCACCAGATGAAGAAACGCGCCATGCTTCGCCCGTTGCACCTGGCCGGACGATTCGGCGAGTAGGGGGGCGAGACATCTTTCTGGATCATTTCTTGAGCATGCTGGAATAATTCGCCGACTCGCGCATCTAATGAGAATCCTCCAGCGCGAAGGAGACTCCGCATGTTTCGCCTGATCGGTGTCATTTCTCTCATTATTCTGACCAGTGCCGTGTTCATGATGTCATTGCCAGCGGTGGACGGCTGCGCCGCGGTGAATCGGCCGGACGGGCCATCGATCTCGATTGCGGAGGAAAGCGCGATCATCGTGTGGGATCCAGTCAAGAAGGTGCAGCATTTCATCCGCCGTGCCGCGTTCGACACGAAGTCGCCGGATTTCGGCTTCCTGGTGCCGACGCCGACGATGCCGGAGACGCCGTTTCAGGTCGTCGAGGATGGCATTTTCAGCGCGGCCAGCACCTGGCTGGTGCCGCGGACCGTGGAGCAGACGCGACTGCAGATGGACCCGATGTTTTGCATGTTTGGTTGTAGCGCAAAAAAAGCGACGATGATGGACGGCGTGGCCAAGGCGCCCGCGGTGAAAGTTCTCCACGATCAAAAAGTCGGTGGCTATGACGTCAACGTGCTTGCAGCCGACAACGCCGAAGAGCTTGCCAACTGGATCAAAAAGCACGGCTATTCTGCTGACCCAGAGTTGTACGAATGGTTGACGCCGTACGTTGCGAGTAAATGGAAGATCAGCGCATTCAAGATCAGCCAGGATCCGAAAACAGGCACGCTCGCCCGCACTAAGGCGGTGCGTATGACCTTCCAGACCGATCGGCCGTTTTTTCCCTATCGCGAGCCCGAAAAACAAAAAGCAAAGCCAACCGACAAGGACAAGGCGGACGGCGATTTTCCGCCTCCGCGCTTACTACGCGTCCTCTTCGTCTCCGATGGCCGCTTCGACGGCATGCTTGGTACCGGCGTCTGGCACGCGACCGTTCCGTGGTCCGATGCGCTGACCGACGAGCAACGCAAGCAAATCATCCAGGAAACCGGCGTGCCGGAGGAGAGCGTGCCGAAAACCGCGTGGCTGACCACGTTCGAGGATCGCTCGTCTCCGCGGCCTGGCAAGGAGGAAGTCTACTTCGAACCGTCTTCAGAGCGTACGCCGATACGGCCGCCCGATCACATCAGGTACAACGACGTGTGGATTCCGTTCGACTGCGTGTTCGTCGGCGTGATCTTTGTCGGGATGGGCGTCCTCGCGCTCGTTCGGCGTTTGCGAAAACGGCCGCTTGCGGCTTAGCGCTCGCAGTGCGGATTCAGTGAGCGCTAAGCCGCAAGCGGCGGTTCATGCTACGACATGATCGCTTCCACGATCAGCAAGATGGCGACGCCCGTGAGCGCCATCACCAGCCGGCACCCGTTGAAGCGAAGTATCACGTCGCTTGTCGAAACGTTGCCGTACTCCTTGATCATCCAGAATCCGCTGTCGGCAGGCTGAGTGGCAACCGTGACGCCGCAGGCGACGGAGAGAACGAGCAGTGTCTCCATGCCTGGCAAGCTGCGCGACAGGCCGGCGAGTAGCGCCGAGGCGGTAAGGATCGCCGCCGTGGCGGAGCCGAGTGCGACGCGCATCGTCGCGGCCACCAGGAATGCGACGGCGACGGGCGACAGCGGCAGGTCGCGCATCTGCTGGGCAATGTACGCGCCAACGCCGGTCGCCTGGATCACCTCTTTGAATCCGCCGGCTGCCCCGAAGAGGAAAATCATGCCGCCGACGTCGATCAGCGAGTCGCTGACAATTTTCGAGATCTTCTTCTGGTCCCAGCCGCGGCGCAGGCCATACGCCCACAGCGCCAGCGCCGTCGGCACGAAGAGCGCCATCGTCGGCTTGCCCAGGAATTGCAGCCAGTCCATCAGCGCGTGATTGAGCCAGCCGAGGTAGCGTGGCGTCGTTTCAAACGGCGCGTCGGCCAGCCAGGCCGGCGGATTTCGGTCGCGCAGCATCGATGCCCCGAAGCCGAGCACGCTCAGCACCAGCGGCGCCAGGATGATCGTCAACGCTAACGCCAACGACCGCGCGACCGGCGGTTCCTTCTTGTCGTCCGGAACGCTCATGTTCTCCGGCGCCGTCACCATTTGACGCTGGGCCCAGAACCGTCCGGGACCGAACCAGCCAATCAGGGCCAGCGGCAAGCTGAGCGCGATGCCGAAGATGATCGTCTCGACCATGATGCGATCGGAGTTCTGCCCGGCCAGCGTGTTCACCGCGCCGACAATGCCCGGATGCGGCGGTACCAGCGAATGCGTGATCCCGAGGCTGAACGCCAGCGGACAGAGATAGAACAGCAAGCTGCGTTTCGTCTCGCGCTGCAGCCGCCAGACGATCGGGATCAGCACGAGAAAACCAACATTGAACAGTATCGGAATGCCGACGAGAAAAGCTGCAAGAAGAATCGCAAGCGAGGTGTTGCGTTCGCCGAAGGCGTTGATCATGCGCCGCGCGATCAGCTCGGCCGCCCCGGACGTTTCGAGCATCCGGCCCAAGATGGCGCCGAATGCCAGCAGCAGCGCGACATCACGCAAGATGTCGCCGATGCCCTTGTGGATCGCATCGACGACGACCGCCGGCGCCAAGCCCGCGAAAAGGCCGAGCCCCAGGCTGACGACGAAGAGCGCGATCACCGCGTGGACGTGAAAGTAGATGACCGAGACCAGCAGCACGATCAGCGCGATCGCGGCACAAATGCCGGGCCAGTGGTCATGGAGGATGTCGGGCATGTTCTCTTGTTAGGCGTTATTGCTTTCGGATACACTATCTATCGTTGAGCCCTGTCTTGCGACGCATTTTCATCGGCATCTCTGCCGCGTTGCAAGCGTTGAACCGACGGATGAAACCATGCACGCCAACGAAGTCTGGATCTCGATGTTTCGCCGCATTCCCGCCAGTCTCATAGATGGGTTATCGCTGACGCTTCGCTCGGGGGTTGAAATTGTCATTCAGAATCTTCTCAAGCTTGAGCCCGACTTCATGATCCTGCGCGGCCGAATGACCGGCACGCAGGAGGGAGGCAAGATTCTGCTCATCCCCTATCAGGAGATGACGGTGATCCTGCTAGGCAAGTCACTGAAGGACCCGGAAGTCGAAGCGGTGTTCGGCAAGGGGGCCCCGCCGGCCCTCGCGGACATGCCGCCCGTCTCCACCGAAACGCCCGCGCCGGCCGAGGAGCCCGCCAAGGATGCTACGGTAAACGACGGGCAGGCCACGGTCAACCCTGCAAAGACGCCCGAACCCGTTTCCAAAAAAGAGTTGCTGGCCAAGCTACGCGATCGTCTCAAGGATGCGCCAGCATCGAAGTAGACGAGAACCATTCCGATGCATCATCCGCTCGAGGCGCCGCCGCGCGACGCGCCGCTTCTCCAGCAATTCTTGCAGGCGCACGGCATCGATGCAGCGAGACCGCCGGTCGAGGTGCTCGGCGAGTTGGCCCGCGCCTTCGCGGGCTTGCCGTTCGAGAACCTGACGAAGATCATCAAGGAATCCGAATCGGGCAGGCGCGAGGACGCACGCCGCATGCCGGACGAAGTGCTCGCGGATCACTGGGCCCTCGGCGCTGGCGGCACGTGCTTCGCACTCACCTCGACGCTGCTCCACCTGGTGCGCGCCCTCGGCTTTCCGGCGGAACCGATTCTCGCGGATCGTCGGTATGGCGCCGACACACACAGCGGCTTGCTTGTCTGGCTGGACGGCAAGCCGCACCTGCTTGATCCGGGTTATCTCATCGTGAAGCCATTGCCGTTGCCCGAGTCCGGCGAGGTGCGTGTGCCGACGCCTTTCAACGAGCTGATCCTGGAAGCTTCCGACGGCGGCAAGAAGGTTGCCCTGTCCACTCGGCAAGAAAAGCAGACGACCTATCGCCTGACGTTCAAGACGACCCCGGTCGATGCCGGCGAATTCCTGCGAGCCTGGGACCTCTCGTTCGAAGCGGACATGATGCGCTACCCGGTGCTGTCGCGCGTCGTCGAAGGCCGGCAGCTCTATCTGCAGAAGCAGCATCTGATGGTGCGTGGCGCCGACGCAACAAGCCGCGCCGAGGTGCCGCCGGACCAACTCATCGTCGAGGTCGCCCGGCAATTCCGCATCGCGCCGGTGCTGGTCGCAAAGGCATTGACGCTGCTGCAGCGCAAAGGAGAGACGCGTGGCTGGTCCGTGCGCGCCTGAGCCAGTCAAGTTCTTCGTCGCCGTCCTGTGGGCCGACGCCGCGGTATTGCCGGAGGCGCGCATCCGTCTGGCGGAGCGATTCGGGCCAATCGATTTCGAGGGGCCGGACCACGCGTTTGATCTGAGCGATTACTATACTCCCGAAATGGGACCCGGTTTGATGCGGCGATTGATGGCATTTGAGCCGCTGATGAGCCCGGAGGAGCTGGCGCCCGGCAAGCTAGCATGCATCGCGATCGAGAGCGCGCTGGCCGGCGCGGCTGGCCGGCGCGTGAACCTGGACGTCGGCTATCTCGATCACAATAAGCTGGTGCTGGCGAGCATCAAAGCGGCGGGACAGAAGATTTACCTATCCGCCGGCATCTACGCCGACCTGGTCGCGCGATTCGCGCAGGGCAGGTATCAGCCGTTCCCGTGGACGTTTCCCGATTTCAAGGACGGCCGCTACGACGTGGAGCTTTCGACTTTGCGGGGGCGGTGTCTTGAGCAAGTGAAAAGCTGGCGATCTTCGCCGCCAGCTTTGTCAACACCAACTGATTGAGACTGACTCCTTCGTCCTCGGCCTCCAATGCAAGTGCAGCGTGAAGGGATTTGGGAATCCGCACATTAAACTTGCCGCTATATTCTTTCGAGATCGGCTGAAGCGGGGGCTCGGGGAGACTGTCGATCAGATCATCGATCTGTTTTCGTTCCGGCGACTTTCCAAAGACCGTGCGGTCTTCCTCCGTCACAAATATCCGAGCATACGGGCCGCGCGGATTATAGATCGCATTGTTGGCGTCGATCCAGTTCATTCCAGGAGTCGCCGCCAACTCGCGGGCGAGACTCAACAAAACGTGCAGCTTGTTCTTGACATGGTTTCTTGCCATCGATTCCTCCTGTCATTCCAAATCGATAATTTCACCGCCCGCGCGGGCCTCGAAGTAAATTGCGCGCCGGCCGAGCTCCCGGCCAATGGTCGTGAAAAGTTCACGAACTTCTTCCACTCGATTATCGTTCACAACGACTTCGAGGCGATAGCTCTTCTCGACGTAGCGAGTTCCATCCTTGGCGACTCACCCGCCTTGCATTGGACCTTCCATGCAATAGCCATGAAAGATGTCCAATACACGATTGAAAATGGATCGCAATTCGGCCCGAGTCACTCTCTTGTACCGTACGCAAGACTACTTCACCTCGCGCCAGCTGCGATCCTTTGCCGAGTCGAGGATCGCGTCGAGGACGAGCTGCGTCTCGTAGGCGTTGCGGAAGTCGGGCTGGGCGGGTTTGCCGGTGGCGAGGCTGTTGACGAAGTCGGCGACCTGGTGCGTGAAGCTAGCGTCGTAACCGATGGCGAGGCCCGGAACCCACCAGTTGCCCATGTAGGGATGATCGCCATCGGTGACGTGGATCGAGCGCCAGCCGCGCAGCTTGCCTTCGTCCTTGTGCTCGAAGTATTCCAGGCGATGCAGGTCGTGCAGATCCCACTTGATCGACGCCTTCTCGCCGTTGATCTCGAACGTGTAGAGAGCCTTGTGGCCGCGGGCATAGCGCGTGGATTCGAACAGGCCGAGCGAGCCGTTCTGGAAATGGCAGAGGAAGGCGCACGCGTCGTCGATGCCGACCTTCTCGACCTTGCCCGTGAGGTTGTGCTTGCGTTCCTTGACGAAGGTCTCGGTCATGGCACAGACATCTTTCACGCCGCCGTTCAGCCAGATCGCGGTGTCGATGCAATGCGCAAGCAAATCGCCCGTGACGCCCGAGCCCGCGGCGGCAACATCGAGACGCCAGAGACCGGCGCCGCCTTGCGGCAGATCGGCGGAGATGGTCCAGTCCTGCAGGAAGTTGGCGCGATAGTGGAAGATCTTGCCGAGCCGGCCCTCGTCGATGAGCTGCTTGGCGAGCGTGCACGCCGGAACCCGGCGATAGTTATACCAAACCATGTTCGGCACCTTCGCCTTCTCGACCGCCTCGACCATCTTCAGCCCCTCCGGCCCATTCATGGCGAGCGGCTTCTCGCACAGGATCATCTTTCCGGCCTGAGCGGCCGCCAGGGCGATCTCGGCGTGCGAATTGTTCGGCGTGCAGATGTCGATGCAATCGATGTCCTTGCGTTCGATGAGTTTTCGCCAATCGGTCTCGGTGGATTCGTACCCCCAGTTGTCCGCGAACGCCTTGACCTTGGCCGCATCACGGGCACATGCTGCCTTGAGGACAATCTTGCGCGGGAGGTCGAAGAATTGCCCGACCTGCTTGTAAGCGTTCGAATGGGCTCGGCCCATGAAGCCGTAGCCGACGATGCCGATGTTGAGAGGTTGCTTGGTCATGTGAGGTTTCCTTTCGCTGTTGTAGTTGAAGAGGTGTTTTCGGGAAATCGGAGCGAAATGCCAGCGAAAAGTCGCCTGGATTTGGCCGCGTTCCTCAACCCCAAATGGGGAAACACCTCGGGAAACGCTGTTTCCCGAGGTGGAAAGAGGGCGGAATTTGGGTACGAGAGCGGCCGTCGTCGCGTTACTTGGCAGGTTGTACCTTGCGTTTCTCTTTGAGCAGCTCAATTTGAACTTCAAGCGCGTATGCCCTTGCTTGGAGCACCTGAGCTTCCCCGCCTCTTCCGGAGTCTCGCCGACTTTTGGCAACCCTCGCAGCCATTTCAGCAATCTCCTTGTGCTGTTCGATTGCCTTGATTCGATCCGCGGGCTTCTCGAACCAGTCCAGATCGGCTCTGAGCAAATCCCGATCAACCTTAACCAGCTCGTACAAGTCGACTCGCGCATTCTGGTACAGTACCACCAGCTGAGCTGCGGCCTGGCTCAACAAGTCACGACGTTCCTTCTTCAGCGTCTTGATCTCGTCTACCTTGTCCTGGGCATTGCATATTTCTGTCCCAGCGGACAAGAAAAGGACCGCGGCGACCACTAACAGACTGGTCAACTCCCACGAACGTTTGATGCTCATTTCACACCTGTTGACAGAGAAGAAGGCGATGCTACCAGAGTTCGCATGCTATTTCTTGTTGAGTTTCTGCAACCCGTAATGATCGCGCACCTCCTGGGCGACGCGGCCAATCAGGACGTTGGCTTCGTTGTCGTCGCGCCAGCTCTTGTCCTGGTTCTTGGCCGTCAACACGCACACGGCAACCGGGCCGCTGGGCAGATAGATGATGCCCGCATCGGTGCGCGCGTCGCTGACGGTACCGCTCTTGTGAGCAACCACAATGTCGGGAGACAGGAATCGCTTGAGCTTCAGCTTGTCATCACACTTCTTCATGTGCCCGAGCATCTCCTTGCATACTTCCGGGCTGACCACCTTGCCTTCATGCACCTTTTCCAGAAGGGAAATAGTTTCGCGCGCCGTGGTCGAGCCGAGGCCGAACTTCTTGGTGCGCGCCGGATCGACGGATGTCGTGCTGCCGAGGAAGACCTTGGCATTGATGCGCGTTCCCTTGTAGCCCCAGGCGTCC
>DASRSQ010000025.1:0-3969 GCA_035656475.1 Gemmataceae bacterium
ACCCACTGGAACGAATCGTTCCGCTCCGACACGGTTCGCCGTTATCCGCCGATTGCCTCCTTCACGCTGCGTAACTGGTATCACGCGATCGCCGGTTTCTCGGTGGCGTCGAGCAGAGTATTCTCGGCCCTGCTGATGCTCGTGGTCATCGCCGGTGCGCTGTGGTTCATGCGCCGCGCGGAATTGACCGGATGGCAACGCTGCCTGGTCCTGTGTCAAATCGGGCTGACACCGGTGATGATCTACACCGCGCGCACCGTCCGTTTCGAGCAGGAAATCCTCTTCGCGGGCTGGATGGGATCGGCGTTGCTGCCCGCGCTCCTGCCTTGCGCGAGTTCCGCCTGGCTGCGCGGCCTTCTCTGGATCGGCGCCGGCGCAGCGCTCGCACTCGCCGGCAGCTCGCATCCCTTCGGCCTCGTGTTCGGCATCGTCGGCCTGTGGCTGGTCGTCTTCGCCGACTACTGGCGCCAGCAGGACGGGTTTCGCCTCTGGCAGCGGCTTGGCCTCGTCGCACTCGGCCTGCTGCTGGCCGGCATTCCAACCTTCGACTGGGTCTTCAGCGACTGGGAGACCTTTCGCGCCTTTAGCGAATCCCTGACCGTCCTCTATGCCGGACGTTCCCGGGATCTCATCGAATGGTACGCCGACATGCCGCCGTGGAATCAGCTCAACGGCATATTGCCCCGGTCCGCGATCGCTCACCTCACGGTGCTTCACATGGCATCGTATGAGGATTTCTTCAACTATCCTGTTCCCAATTACCGCTTCCGCATCGTGCTGCACGCGATCTTCTATGCGGAACTGCTCCTGATCGCCGGCTTTCTTGCATTTTCCGTTTGGCGACGCTTCCGCAATGCCAACCCGTGGATTCACCTTGCGGTCTGGCTGGCAGCGGCCTTCATCGCCTTTGGATGTTGGTACACCCCCATTCACACTTACAAGATTTACACCAGCTTTTTCGTCAATCTAAGCTCCGCGCACATCGCCTGGCGTCTCGTGAGCGACTTGCGCACACGGACCAATGTTCGTGCGGTTTGGCTCCTGGCCGCGACGGCTGCCGCCGTCCCCGCGTTGTTCTTTCTGCACTTCGGCTACTGCCACATGCGCCACGTGCTGACATGCCACAACGACGGCGTTTACACCCATGTCGCCCTGGATGTCGAATTCAAGGCGCTCGCCGATATGGCGGATCGATTGGAGCTGCGCTGCGAGGATCGCAAGGTCTACACCTACATCGAAACCTGGATCGCGGCCGGCAAGCATCCGCTCTCCTTATGGGAATCTGTCCGCGAGGGACTCGTCGAACCAAGGACCGATGCTGACGCTGTCGTGTTCCACAACAATAACGTCGGCATATTCACGCGTATTCAACCGCGTGACACCCCCGAGCGGATCGCGGGACGCCGTCAAGAACTCGATCGGCTGCGCGCGCTCGTTGGCCCGATGCGACTCGCCGGCGTCATCGTCAACGACTTCCAGCCGTCGGCAGCGTATTCGTTCTATCAGCGCTCCGACGATCATGCGTCGCCGCCCCTGGTGGCGCGCTTGCAGCGAGATCAGCAAGTCGTCTTCTACGAGGCGTCGTTCGACCGAGACATCCCCAGCGGTGACACACCGAGCCTACTGACGCCTGGCGTCTACCTGCTCCTGGCCCGTATCGACGACCTAGCCCAATCAGATTTCCTGGAAGTGAGCTATTCATCCGGTGGGGAAACGGTCAAGAAGTCGGTGTACCTCACGCCCCTGCACACGGCCGTGCCGGCTCCGATCCTGGTCGAAATCGAAGGCGCCACGCCGGCCGAGCTTCGCCTGGGGTTCACCCCACAGCAGACCAATCTCGCCAAAACTCAGCTCTACCGGCTTCACGCGCGCGGCGAGTGCCGCTGAACGATCCTTCAAAATCCCCTCAGAGTTCGACCAAGTGACGCCGGAACGATTCAAGCCGGCGACAAGGTGAACAAGGGAGACCGCGGACGGAGGCCCGGACCGATGGAGATTGACGACCTGATCGCGAAGTATCGAGGCGAAGTCTGGTCCCATCGATCCATCTCACCTCTCTTCCGAATAGGTCGTCATCGCTCGAAAGGCGGAGCATCTGGCCAGGTTTCGTTCGGAACTCTCCAAGACTCGCAACATAGAGTGGACCGTTGTCGCCGGCGATGATTTTCCGGCAATGGCGCGACGGTGTTGAACCCAAGATGCCGATTCGCCCCCGATAGTGTTACCAGGCGTGGCGCGAGGAGACGGTTGCGACCAATCGCTCATCAACGGGCGATGCGACGTGAACCAGCCAATGTCCCAGCAGCGACCGAAGATTTGCATCGTCGGCGGAGGGGCTGCTGGGCTCGCCGCCGCTCGCTATGAAATCAAACCTCCACGACTGGCACACTTTGTTCCGGAAAATTCGCCGGAGCCGAAGGAAGCCAATCCAGATAACAGGGCGAGCTCGGTTGATCGCCAGGATTTCCTCCATAGTCAGCTCGTGTCTGCGCGAGGAAGCCTCGTAGTGCGGTTCCTTATATCCTGGAGAAATGGCTGAACACGCTTGTCTTCGGGTCGATGCGCGCCAATAATTCAGTATGTCCTGCTTCGGGACTTTGGTGATTGGGCGACACCAGAATCAAGAGGCAGGACATCTTCATTTCCCTGGTCGCTTCCGGGCGACAGCACATCCCTGAAACCTGGCACTCTTCACGGCGAATTCTCGGGTTCTTCCTCCGCGATTCCTCACCTAGCGCTAGAATTCGAAAAACCGGGGCTCGACATCCAGCAGGATTGTCTGGCCGGAGGGACGGATTCCAACCCTGACGAAAGGATGCGCCATGAAGAGAGCGCTTGCCACCCTCTCCGCCCTCACGATGATCCTGACGGCCATCGGCCTCACCGGCAGCAAGAAAGCGCCGGAATCAACTCCGCCTGCCAGCAACGCCATTCAAGCAGACATCGAAGAACGCAATCCATGGACCAGCCTCGAACTGAATGACTCACCCGATGATTTTTATTTCGCCGTGATTAGTGATCGCACCGGCGCCGAGCGGAAGGGCATCTTCCCGAAGGCGGTGGCCCAGCTGAATCTGCTGCAGCCCAAGTTTGTCTTGTCCGTCGGGGACTTGATCGAGGGCTATAGCGAAAGCGCGAAGGACCTGAACAGCGAGTGGGACGACCTGGAGCGGCAGGTTCGCAAGCTGCACATGCCGTTCTTCTTCGTGGCCGGCAATCATGACATAAGCAATCGCACGCAAGAAAAGCACTGGCGCAAGCGCTTCGGCCGTCGCTATTACAGCTTCACATATCGGGGTGTCCTGTTCCTGATGCTGAATTCGGACGATCCACCTCAGAAAGGAGGCGGCCTGGGGGCGGAGCAGATTGCCTGGACACGCAAGGTCCTGAGCGCAAATCAGAGTGCACGCTGGATCTTTGTCGTCCTGCACAGGCCGCTGTGGAACGACAAGAACGGCAACGACAATGGTTGGGCGGATGTCGAACGATTGCTCGATGCCCGCACCTATACCGTCTTCGCGGGGCACGAGCATCGCTATCAGCGATTTGTCCGCCGCGGCATGAATTACTATCAGCTTGCCACCACGGGCGGCGGCAGCACGCTGCGAGGGCCCAAACATGGCGAGAGCGATCACTTCGCCTGGGTCACCATGAAGAAAGACGGCCCCGTCGTCGCGAATGTGCTGCTCGATGGCGTCTTATCCGACACCTTCGCTGCCGTTGGCACGCCATAGTTTTTGCGCAACCGAGTGCGCATTGTCCTTCTCGTTTTCTTCCTCGATTGAACGCACACTCTTAAGGAATTTCTCGCTGGAGCGTGCATCACACACTCGTGATCCACGGCATGGCGCGTCCGCAGTGTTTGCGAACGATGCGATCCATTGCCATGGTCCTCCATTTTGGGGTTTGTGCACATGAAGAAGCTACTCGGATTGGCTGGCCTGTGTGCAGTGTTGCTGCTGGCACTCA
>DASRSQ010000026.1:0-3238 GCA_035656475.1 Gemmataceae bacterium
TCAGGATGGCGAAATCAGATCCATCGTGTGCGCGTGTCTTGAAGCCGCTCAAGGCTCGTATTCCAGAGGAGCTTCTTCGGCGTGCCTCAGCATTCTCGCTTCGATTCTGGTTCAAGCATTTGAACTCGGCGGCAAAGTCCATCGTCACCATTGGCTCCGCTCTTCTGCTGGCGAGCTTGTTCCTCTGCTGCGGAAGTTGTGGTATTGTCAGCATCATTGCCACCAGACACGCGAAAGCCGTCCAAGCCGAACTTGCTCAAGCTGATGCTCTCTGGGATCAAGGCGACAAGGCGATGGGGGCAGCGAAATATCGTGGCATCATCGATAATGACAACGACAACTTCGTTGAGAAGCGGGACCAATCGAGGCTCTATGGTCGTCCGATTGACTTCGAATACGAAAGCGGTCATTCTTCAGCGGGGAAGACACTCATCGACAGCGCAGAAAGGAAGGGTATTACGCCGTCGGTGAATCATCCGGATGCAAAACAGGCATGGGCTGCTGTCGAGGCTGAAAAAGCCGAAAAGAAACGGCTTGAAGAGGTCAGAACCACGAAGAAGAAGCCGCCGACTGAAGCCCAGAAGGAAACGGAAAAGCGTGCCAAAAATACGACGAAAACATCGGACAATTGAGCGGATTGACATCCATCAATGACTGTGACCGTGACAGCGCACTTGAGCAACGAACCGTACCCCACGACGAAAAATCGGCGGCGGCTGTAATTGGCGAGCCGCGCCGTCCAGACTTCTTGCCTGCGGACCGAAAAAAGAGTGAGGCCACTAACAAAAAAAATGTTGCGTAGTTGTCCTATATCACCCTCCGGGAAACTGGGCTGAGAGGGAATCTGAATCGAGTTTCTTGATTGAAATTTTTGCGACAAGGATCACTTTTCGCCGAGAACCAAAAGGCGAAGGGCCAACGCCGACGATCGGCGCTGGCCCGTGTTATTCACTTCGTCTTTCCCTTCGCCTTCGGTGCTCGCTTGGCCTTCGCCAACGCGAATGCCGAGCCGGTGTAGCTTAGTGCCAGCACCAGCAACGGCAGCATGACTCCCATCGTCCACGCAAGCACCGTACCTGTCGCGTCAGTTGCCCCGGCGAGGAACGCAAGGACATTGAGCGCCATGCTCATCAAGCTCGTTCCGCAGACGATTCCCACCGCCGTCCACCGCGCAGTTTCCGTGGTTGCATAACCCTTCAGCACGGTCATTTGCAGCTTCGCCGTCACTTGAGCGGCGTCAATGGCGATGGCGAGCAGCCAGCCCGCCAGTGGCCCGCACTGGCAGATCGTCTGAAACCCACCGGCAAGGTGCGGCGTGCTCACGGCAAGAAGCAAAATCGCCAGCGCCCACGGCGTACCTGCCGCCGCGAGGAAAAGCACCTTGTCGGCCTTCGGCAGCTTGAAGGCGATTCGTTGCTGGCCGTCCCTTCGGTCTGGAGTGAGCTTGAGAGGCTGGCCGTTCAGTCGTTCGGTCGTGGTTTGCATGAGCGTCTCCTTGTGAATTGAATGTTCTGTCCACGAACCGCTAATGGGTGTTCGTCAATCCGGCGTTCAATGCGGCGGTAACGCGAACGAGGCCGAGGCAGGCACGAAGCCTGCCTCGGCCTCACGTGCTTTGCATCCGTCAAGTTGCCATGAAGGCATCGAAGAGTTCCCTGAATCGAGTGCGGAACTGACTCACAGCCGCCGCTGAAACTCCGAACTTGGCCGCGCACTCGTTTGTTGACATTCCTGACATCAAATCATCTGCCATGCGGCGTTGGCGGTCGTTAAGAGTCGCGAGGAAATGTGGCACATCGAGGCAAAAGCTCACCTGATCGGGCACAGGCGTCTCATCGGCAACGAAGAGGCGCAGATCAATCCGCTGCAATAAAACACGGCAGTTTTTGGCGTGATTGAAGAAGCACTTGGGCTTCGTGAATTCCCCAGTTGGCACCGAACGGCCCGCTTTCGTTTGTTTGATACTGTACCAGAGGACCGATTTGACGAGGCCGGGCTCGTCGCCACGACCCTGCTCGATCAGGCTGCGATAGGCGTGCCAGCACAGAGCCAGCGTGTTCTGGACGTTCTCCTCTCTTGCCTCGGGGTCGAGGTGACGAAAAGCGGCAGCAGCCATGCGCGTGAGTTCGGGGACCAGAGTGGCGAAGGCGGCGCGAAGGGCTTCGAAGGTGGTCATGACGAATCTCCCAAAAGAAGACGTCACCGTCTTGTAAGGTGGCTGCGGTGACGCCCCCCTAGCGGGTGTTCGTCAATTGGGTTCGGATCAGCACTCAGCGGGCACCACCTCCTTCAGCACCCGGTAGATCGTTGGCCGCGAGAGGCCCGTCACTCTGGCAATCATTGAGATGGGTTTGCGCGTGCTTCGCATCTCGTGAATTGCTGTGATCTGATCGTCCGTGACCTTCCATCGCCAGCCTTTGTCGCTGCCGCCCCACTTCTTGCCCTTCTTGCGAGCGACAGCTTGGCCTGCGGCAACCCTCTCGGCGCGAATTTCGGTTTCGTATTCTGCTACAGACGCCAAGATGCGCGCATGAAGGCGACCAGCGGGGGATTCGAGCGAGAATCCATCTTTCAGGCTCACCAGATCGGCCTTCCGCTCGCGCAGCTCGTCGAATAGCTGGCAGAGCCCCTTCGTAGTACGTCCTAGCCGATCCAGTCGCCAGACGACGATGCGGCTCAGTTTTCCAGTTCGAAGTGCTTCAAGCAATTGATCCATGCCGGGCCTGTTCATCGTTCTTCCCGTGAAGGTGTCCCGGTACCAGATGACTTCGCCAGTCTGCGCCGCGACCCATCGCTCAAGGTCAGGGAGTTGGCTGGCGTGAGACTGGTCGCGATGCGAAACGCGCACGTAGATGGCGGTGATCTTGCTCATGACGATCTCCTTGATTGGTGATGGTAATCGTTGGCTTTAGCGGGTGTTCGTCGGATACGCAGGAAGGCCGATCTGGGTCAGAAATGTAAAGTGTCGATTAGACGTGACCGTTTACATGGGCCGGAAGTTGAGATTCCTGTTTTTCCAGCGTTTTCGAGGGGCTAATTGGAGGCAACTGACTCTTTACACTTTTGCCTCGACAATAGGCTAGGCCTCCCTTCCCAGCCGTGAATTATTCAGCGTGAATACAAGGCGTGCGTCAGGTGCCGAGCAGTTTCATGCTAGCTTCGATTCGTCGTTGCTCCCGGCGTGGTCGGTTGCGCTCTCCGAGTTGTAAATCAACTCGACAAACTCGTCGCCATTGCC
>DASRSQ010000027.1:0-2999 GCA_035656475.1 Gemmataceae bacterium
TGTACGCCTTACTGGAGTCCGGCCGGCTCGTCGGCCGCAGGTGTCCGGGCTGGCGGGTGAAGCCCGAAGACCTTGAGGCGTACATTGAGGGCACAAAAAAGGAGCCGCAGGCTCCTGTGCGGAACCGCGGCCCATTGCCGCAATTAAAGCATCTCAAGATTTAGCAACCTTGCTGGCAGCTTGCAGCATGAATTTGTGGTCGTCGGCCACATGGCTATAAACCCGGTCGATCATCGAGCTGTCGCTGTGGCCACTCAGTGCGGCCACGACATGCGAGTCAACGCCGGCGATCAGCTTTTGAGTGATCCACGTATGGCGGAAGGCATACTGCTGGTATCGCTTGCCGAGCTTTTCTTCGAGCTTGGCGAAGCGGCACTTTACCGCTGACGCCGTCCAGGGTCGGCCGCGATAGTTGCGGAAAATCGGCCCCTCGGGCATGGCCTTCATCCGTTCCTTGATGATCTTCAATGCCCGCGCCGTCGGAATGTAGATCGCTCTCGGCGCCCGCTTGCCCTTCGCTTCGGTGGCCGGCAGCACGGCTCGTTTCTTCGCCAGGTCGAGGTGTCTGGCTTCGAGTCGCTTCGATTCCTGCGGTCGGCATCCGCAATCGTAAGAGAAGATGAGCAGGTCTTTGAATTCCCTGTCCTTCACTTCGGACAGCAAAGCTTTGAATTCGGCGTTGGTGATGACCGTCGTCCTGGTTTTGGCCAGGGGCTTTTCCATGCCGGCCAGCACGTTGACCTTCAGGCCCTTGTTCTTGCGTGCCCAATTCAAGGCGCGCTGGAGGCAGGTAATCGCTCCCCGCTTGGTCGTGCTGTTCCATGTCTTGTGGCCCTTGAGCCATTCCGTGATGTGGTCGGGCGAGAGCTCGTCGATCTTGAGCTTCGGGAATTTCTTGAGAAAGGACTGGCAGAAGTCGAGATAGCCGCGGTAGGTCTTCGGTGCCCGGTTCTCCCGGACGAAGTCAAGGAAGTCGTCGAGCAGGACGGCCAGCAGCGTGCGGTCAGCGACCTCGACCGGGCCTTCTTTCAGGAGGCGCTTTAGCTCATCCTCGGCCTGCTTCTTGGTGTCTCCGAGGCGAAGTCTTGCACCCCGAACAAAAGCGTAATAACCTTGTCGTTCTTCCCACCACCACGGTTTTGCATGTCGAGCCATGAATAGGTTCTCCTTTCGGGGAGAATTCTATTCCGGTTCCATTCCAGGGCAAAAAAATGGTCTTATTTCACGAGCATTTACTGTATGCCCGCCTAGCTCTTAATCAGAGGGTTCTGGGTTCGAGTCCCAGGGGGGGCACTTTCGAAGCCGTGACTGTGACAGCAGTTACGGCTTGCGTCGTTTTTTGCCGGAAGCCGATCTAGGGCGACTGTTACCTGAAGTGTTACCTAAATCGGTGTCGCGCAGCTGACGGTAGGCTAACCACAGCGCATCCGCCGTCTTCTCGGCGTTCTGCCCGACGTAAAACTTCATCGTCGTGTCGATCGACTTGTGGCGCATGAGCTGCTTGAGCACTTGCGGCATCACGCGCCGAGCCCATCGTTCGCCGAACGACCGTCGCAGGTCATGAGCGCTGGCGAACTTCACTTTGCCGGTCTTGGGGGCGGTGTTGACTTTGGCCGCCTTCCCGATGCGCGAGATGATGCGCGACACCCATTCGACTGACGGACGTGCATCCTGGATGCGCAGATTTGACAGCCGAAAGACGCGGCCAACCCGGCGCCCGGCCGGCACCTTGAGCAAGAACTCCGCGAACTCGGGGCTCATTGGGAGCAGCCGATCCTCGTTGCCCTTCTTGAGCTCAGCGGGGATCCGAAGCATGGGACGTTTGCCACTCAGGTCGATTCTGAGCCGGTCGTCTCGGTGCCAGAAAAGCTGCATCGCTTCACCCAGTCTTGTTTTGCCTCAGTTGAAACTGGAAGAACGCTCCGCTCGGGTTAGCATAAACCCAAGGGCTACCGCCGGCTGACCTTCATGATGATCGACGCCGACGTAGCCGCCTGTAGCCCGGCCAGCGTCTATCGCGTCCTGAAGAAGGCGGGGCTGCTGGCCGGGCAATCACCCACGACCACTAAAAAAGGCACCGGCTTCGTTCAGCCCTTACAGCCCACGAACATTGGCATCTCGATGTCAGCTACCTCAACATCGCCGGCACGTTTTACTTCCTCTGCTCCGTCCTCGATGGCTGCAGTCGATTCGTGGTTCACTGGGAAATCCGCGAAAAAATGGAGGAATCCGACGTGGAAATGATCCTGCAACCAGCACCGGCAAGAGCCACTTGGTCCAGGCGATCGGCCTGGCGGCCATCCGCGGCGGCTCGGTCGTGTTCTACCGTTCGATCTTCGACACGGTACGCGACTTCCTACACGACGAAGCGCTGGCCGGCCAGGAACGCGTACTGCAGCGATACCTCAAGCCCGACCTGCTGATCATCGACGACATGGGGATGAAGCAGTTGCCCAAGCGGTCAGGAGAGTACTTGTTCGAGATCATCCTGCGGCGTCATGAGGTCAAATCGACGCTGATGACCAGCAACCGACCGCTGGAGGATTGGGGCAAGCTGCTCGGCGACGTGCCCAGCGCCACGGCCATTCTTGACCGCTTTCTGCACCACGCCGAGATCATTCAGATCAGCGGCAAGAGCTTCCGGCTAGCGAACCACCCGGTGGGCGCTTTGGTATCCTTTGGCACCTTTTTCCCGGACACTGCGAGAATTGACGCGCTCAAGACGGAATTGGCCGCCGTCCGATCGGGCGAGTTTGAGGTGCTCGACGGCCCGCAAGCCGAGGAGGGCACCTGCTTGATTCAGACCCGCCTAGTCGCAATACCGTTCAATTCACCAGGACGACGGATTGACGGAAGTTCTTTGTGGGTTGGGGAGAATCACGGTGTTTGTTGGTTTTCTTGGCCCAGCCACTCATTTTACGTTTGATCACGCGCGGGTTGATTCGATCGCGACGTGGCGGCAGACGCTCTTCGGTGACTTCGGCGACGAGGTTTGCGTA
>DASRSQ010000028.1:0-11204 GCA_035656475.1 Gemmataceae bacterium
GTTCGTCGAATCCGAGTTGGGGGCATCGGCTTTCTTCAGATTCCGCCTCGCGACGGACACCCTTGCCTAGCCTTGCGGTCCGGGCCATCCCCGCCCGCAGAGGACTCGCACCTCCTGAAGCAGACCATACCTGGCACACAGCGCGAAAGGCCATCCTTGCGGATGGCCTTCCTCACGAGGTTGTGGGATCGCTATTTCTTCGCTGGCATTGGCTTGACGGACAGAACCTCCGCCCTGGGTTCGTCGCACGGCACCTTCTTGTAGACGACCACGGGCACCATTTCCGTGATCGTCTCCGTCACGCATTTCTGCTGCAGACAGGGCAGTTCGATTTCGCGCTTCACGAGCAGCTTGCGACAATACGGGCCCTTGCAGTTGGGGCAGGTCCCGAGCTTGTGATCCTTAATGCAGAACGGATCGTCGATCCAGTCGTAGACCCATTTTTTCTTGGGCTCGTCAACCATGCGGCACACGGTGCGCGTCACGGGCTGCATGACCGTTTCCGCGACCATCTTGAAGCCGGGCTCGCAAGCTGGCGGGGCGTGATGCTTTTTAAGGATGCCCTCGGCGCCGGCAGGGTGCAGTACGCAGACGGCGGCGACAACAATCGCGGCGAAGGCGAGAAGCCGGAGTTTCATGGGTAAGAATCCTTTCTTGTCGAAGGAGTACCTCGAGTGGGTTAGAAGTCGAAGGCCATACGCATGCCGAAGCCGTAGTAATTGCCGTCGCTGGATCCGCCGGCGATTTCGCGATGACCGATGTCGTAGTTCCACTGGATCTTCATGTTGGGATTGAGGAACCAGTTGAGGCCGAAGGTGACTTCGTTGATGATGCCGCCGTTGATGCCGTTGTTGGAGAGGTCGGAGTAGCAATAACGGACGCCGACCTGCCAGGCACCCGAGGAGAACGGGTTGCCATTACCGCTGCCGGGGACCCAGAAGTAGTTGCGATAGGGAACGACGCGCGTGGGGGCGGCGCCGGAACCATGCAGGGCAGTCATGCCGTAGGGACGGTTTTCGCCGGTGAGGAAGTACATGGCCTGGATGTAAGCGGTCTGACTCTGGAACGGTCGGCTGGAGACGGGGACCGGCACGCCGCCGGTCATGTTGGTGTTATAGCTGGTGACGCCATTGACCTGACTGAAAATGTATTCCGACTGGATGCTCAAGGGGCCCATGTTCATGAAGAACTCGGGGTTGACGATGGCCTGGGAGTCGCCGAAGACCTGGGCAAGTCCGACGACGTTTTGCAGGGCGTTGCCGCCGTTGCGCAGGAGCCAGCGGCCGACCTGGTTGGAGAATCCCTGGTCGAGGTTGTCGATGTAGCAGGCGCCGACGCCGAGGTGGACCATGCGGCGGCCGTTGTCTTCGTAGTAGGGCAAGCCGGTCAAACGGCCGGAGTAGCGCCACTGGCCGCCGCCGACGGAGACATCGAAGAGGGAGTTGTCGGGCTTGGTGGCGGCGATCTGCCAGGTGAGCTTTTGGTTTTCGGTGTTGTTCCAGATCATGAAGCCAGGTTCGAAGCCGTTGGCGCGGTTGTAGTAAATATCGAAGCCGCTGGACCGTTCCATGAAGTCAAGGAAGCGGCTGCTGGTCAGGTGGTCGAGGCCGAGGGGGAATTTGAAGTTACCGATACGGAAGCCGCCGAGGATCGGGATGTGGTTGATACCGGCATAGACATCGGTGGGGGACACGGGGTTGATGGTGTTGCCGACGGTGGCGGGACTCGCCAGGACGGTCTTGCCGTTGACGGTGGTGATATAGGGCGCGCCGGTCGAGAATTGCTGGACGAAGTCAAACTCGATCATGAAGTCGATGACTTCGCCGACCCAGCCGTCCGCTTCGAGGCGAGCGCGGCGGAGATCGAACGATTCGCGGAAGGGCCCGGTGCCCCCCTTGCCGGTTTCAACGCCCTTGGTGGCGCCGTCACCGAAGATCCAGTCGGGGTGAAAGCGGAAGCCCCAGTGGACTCGGTAGGCCTTGTCGGCGGTTTCGAGCCAGGGTTGATTGCCGGTGGAACCGGGATTGGTCGTCCAGCGGCCCGACATCTCCAGGTTCTTGCCGACGACGAAGCCTTGCTGTTGCTTAGCAAGATCCTCGGCCCGTTTGGCGGCTTCCTTCTCGGCCATGTAGCTGTTGATCAGCGAGCGTACGTCTTGCTGGCTGAGCGACTGGCCCGCAGGCTGAGCGACCGGCTGTTCAACCGCCGGCGCCGATGCCGGCTTGGTCTGGAGATTCTGCAAGAGCTGACGCATTTCGCGCAGCTCGTTCTCGAGCCGTTCGATGCGAGCCTTGTCTTCGGTGGCGGGATTTGCGGGCGCAAGCGCTGGGGCGGGAACGGCGGGAGCCTGGGCTTGCACTTGCTGGACCGGCGCCTCCTTGTTGACCGGACCATCCAACATGGCGGCACGAACAACGGGGGCGGGTTCCGGAGGTGGAATGGCGGGCAGAGGGGGGAGAGCAGGACCTTGCGCTTGCACGAGATTGGCGACCGCCAGCAGCGCGGCGCTGCCAAGCGAATAGCCGCGGAGCGACTTCCAAATGTCTCCGAACATCACGAAGCATCCTTTCTTCGGTGAAGCAACGTCTTGTCAATGCGCGCGGCTGCGACCCCGCGCCGCCTGTCTCCAGCCAGCGACACGGGAACACCCATGGGCGCAAGTGTGGTTCCGACAGGGCTTTCACGGATCAAGCGAATCCAATTCGCCAGGATTGCTCTTAGCTTCGGCGCAGTGGATAAGTCGCTTTTATGAAGAACCCGTGTGTTGCCTGCGCGGTCACGGCTTAGGCGTGTCAGATGTGACAGGACCAGCGTAGCCGGCATGATATGAATATTTACCTATTACATTATTATGCATCAGTATTCTCGCTGCTCCATGAATGCCTGATCAAAAGCAAAAAGAGCGGAGGGCTCCGTGCCAATCCGCTCCTGGTCCCATGCGTCGACGGCCTCACACATCACGCATGTGGGGTTAGTAGTAGAGCTGCAGACGCAGCCAGAAGAGATCTTGGAGCGTCGTCGTGCGGGCGCCCGCGATGCCCGGATCGAGCGAGATCGGCTGGTTGAACATGGAGTGCTGCCAGTCGAAACTCACGCGGACGAACTCGTTGGGATACCAGTGGAAGCCAAGCTCCGTTGCGTTGACCATGTTGGCATTCGCGCCGGCCGTCAGCAGATTGTTGTTGAGGACGTTCGATCCCAGCCAGAGATTGCTGAAGCGGGCAAAGCCTTCGAGGGCGCCCCAGTTGCCCGTGCCCCAGGCATACGGACGCAATGGCTTGACGCGGGCCCGGGTTTCCGCGATTTCCTCGCCGGTGAAGAAGTAGGTGAGTGCCGCCGAATATCCGCTCAAGGAGACGGGAACCTGCTTGCCCGGCGTGGTCTTGTTGGCGTAGGTCTGCGTGCCGCCGCTGACTTCGCCGTAGAAGTTCAGGCTCTTGTAGCTGTAGATGGTGTCGATGTTCCACAACTCGTGGAAGCCGGCCTGGATCGCATCGGCTTTGAAGGACAGGAAGATCGGCGTGAGAAAGAAGTTATCCGGCGGCCCGTTCGATCCGGTCGCCGTGCCCAGAGCACTCGGAAGCGCCTGGCCGAACTGATAGCCCACGGCATACGAACCCGCGATGGTCAATCGCTTGAGCAGCGAATCCTCTTCGAGCAAGAAGGGACGGAAGATGCCCAT
Source organism: Gemmataceae bacterium (assembly GCA_035656475.1). Lineage (GTDB taxonomy): Bacteria > Planctomycetota > Planctomycetia > Gemmatales > Gemmataceae > SIAQ01. The sequence continues at coordinate 3,683 of DASRSQ010000028.1, forward strand.
GGCGATACCTTCGCGATCGTTCTGCGGAACCTCGAAGCCGTTGGGGATGCCATTGAAGATGCCCGCGGCGTATTCGAAGCGCTTGTCAAAGAGTTCGCCGTGGGCCATGGCGCCTTCTTGCCAGTTCTGCAGGAAGTTCGTGCTGTACATCGACAATTCCGGCAGGACGTAATCCTGCGGCGCGATCTTGTAGAACTGGTACAGGAATGGCGTCTTGAAGCGGCCAACGCGGACCTGCAGGTATTCCTTGTTGGCGGCGCCGAGCACGTTGATGTCGAGATACGCATCGAGCAAATTGACCGGGGCGGGCGTGTTGCCCGGTCCGTTCGGCGAAATACCGCTGGTGAAGCTGACCGCGTAGTCGGCGAATTCCGAACAGCTGCCGCGGAAGAAGACACGAATACGCGGCAAGGAGAAGCCATCGGCCAGCGAGTTGGCGTTGTGGAACGAGGCGGCGGTGTGCGCGAAGTCGCGATAATCGAGTTGAAGCAGGGCGTTGATCTTCATGGAGAAGAGCTTGTCGGCGGAAGTGACGTTCAGTCCATCGGTGATGCCGACCTTCGGGCCCTCGTCAATCCTGAGGCCTTCGATGATGCTGCTCATGACGCCGGGATTGGGGTCGGCCATGCCGGGGCCGTAGCCCTGGACCAGATTCGTCAGAGGAGTCGCGCTATTCGGCGGCGCGGAGGTGGTGACGGCCGGCGCCGCGGTCTGCTGTTGCTGCATCTTCAGCAGCGAATCCTGCAATTGCTGGATCAGTTTTTCCTGTCGTTCCAGTCGGGCTTGCAGATCCTCGTTGCTGAGGTTCGGCGAGCGCGGCGCCGCCAGGATTGGCGCCGGTTTCGCGCTGGGCAGATTGGTCCCCGTCGGCGACAGATCGGCATTGACCTGCTTCAGCGGCGGTACCGTCCCTTGTCCGTGCGCAAGGCTCACCAGAGTCAACAGGAACGTCGCGCTCAACGCACCGCTGCTGAACCTTTTCCACCGCGGACGCATCATCGGAAGAATCCTTTCTTCGATTCGATCCTGCCTCGAAAGAGTTCTCCGAGGTGGAGGGGGTGCCGTCAGCCGCCTTGCCGACGGCGCCCGCTCCGGGCGCATGAGCTCCCATGGACGAACGTAGGCTTTGCCATTTCTGCGAATGATCCTTATTGTCTTTCGACGCCGTGAAAACCGAATGCAAGCATTGTCAAGCATCTTTTGACACAGATTGCCGCAAAGCAGTGGAAGAAAAGGCAAATTGCGCTTCCTCGTCAACTCCCGTTTGCGCGAAAAGACGCCACTGAATCGCGGTAATACTGCCTAAACTCGTTCGGCTCGGGCGCTGAAAACTTGCTGCCCGTGGAGGAATTTGCGGCCCATTCCGATCATTACTTCCTCGCAAGCCCGACGCTGTTCCGTTCGCGCACCTTGCGGAAAATGCTCCCAATTTGCGGCCTGGCCCACTAAGATCGATACAGTCTAACATCCTCAAACGAAAGTGACTGAATGAATCGTCGTCACGAAAAGGAGTATTCCATGCGGCTGCTACAGGTCCTTGCGGTTTGCGTTATCCTCGGAGCGATTCCCACCATGAGCCAGGCACAGACGAAAAAGAAGTCGATCTACGACTTCCAGGTGACCACCATCGACGGCCAGAAGATCGATCTCGCCAAGTACAAGGGCAAAGTCATCCTTATCGTCAATGTCGCCAGCGAGTGCGGCTACACCGGGCAGTACAAGGGCCTGCAGGCGCTGCACGCCAAGTACGGCAAAGACGGCCTGGCCATCCTCGCCTTTCCCTGCAATGATTTCGGCGCCCAGGAACCCGATAACGAAGCCAAGATCAAGGACTTCGCCAAGAAGAACTACGGCGTCGAATTCGACCTCTTTAGCAAGGTCAAGATCCTCGGCAAAGACGCTGCCCCGCTCTACCAGTTCCTCACCTCGAAGGAATCGAACCCGACCAAGCCCGGCGACGTGAAATGGAACTTCGAGAAGTTCCTGATCGGCCGGGACGGCGCCATCGTCGCGCGATTCCTGTCCGATGTCGAGCCTGACTCGAAGGACTTCACCGATGCGTTGCGGAAGCAGCTCGCGACCAAATAACATGATGCCGGCGATCGGAGCGTTGCGGGATGAAACGCGATTGGAAAAGCCTGGCCGTGCGCGGCATCAAGCTACTCGCGGCTGGGGCCATCCTTCTTTACATCGGCAGACGCTTCGTCGACGACCTGGAACAGCTCGACTTCGACACGCTTGAGCTTCGCCCTGAATGGCTGGCCATTTCTGGCGCCCTCTATCTGTTTAGCTTGCTGCCGGGCGTGTGGTACTGGCACCATCTGCATCGTCAATTCGGCTACCCGATTCCGACTTACGCCGCCCTTCGCGCCCATTACATCGCCCAGCTGGGCAAGTACGTGCCCGGCAAGACGCTTGCCCTTCTGATGCGGGCCCACCTGACCCATCCATTCGGCGTGCCGTACGGCGTGTCGATCATCATCAGCTTTTACGAAGTGCTGACGATGATGGCGGCGGGAGGTATCGTTGCGGCGGTGATCTACGCGCTGGAACCGCCGGGAGATCTACAGCTCGGCCTGCATCCGGTGGCGATCGGCGCGATTCTCGTCGGCATGTGTGGGATACCGTTGCTGCCTGCGGTCTTCAACTTCATCGTCGCACGGCTGTCAGCCCGAATCCAGGCGGTGGAGCTATATCGACTGCCGTCGCTGCGCTTCGGCCCGCTGATGCGCGGGCTGGCGCTGGGGGTGGTTCTCTGGTGGGTGCAGGGCTTGAGCTGGTACGCGATGCTCCAGGGCGTCCTGCCGACGCCGCCGGCGTTCACCATGTCGCTGTGGGCGCAATGCACGGCCAGCATTGCATTCGCTAACGTCGCGGGATTCGTGCTGATCGTGATCCCGGGCGGGCTCGGCGTGCGCGAATGGTTGCTGGTCAATCTGCTGAATTTCGCCGGCCCTGGACCGTACCTCACCGCGGCGGCGATCTTGTTACGGCTCGACTGGATCGTCATGGAAGCTATCTTTACTCTGTGCGTCTACTGGATCCGACCCGCCGAACCGGATGCTCAATGATCTCCTTCGTCATCCCCGTTTTCAACGAACAGGAAAGCCTCGCGATTCTGTATGACGAGATCGCCCGCGCCACGCAAGCCGCCAATCTCGCATTCGAAATCGTCTTCGTCGACGACGGCTCGACCGACACCTCATGGAACTGCATCCGCACGCTTGCCGAGCAGCATTCCGACGTGCACGGCATCCGCTTTCGACGCAACTTCGGCAAGGCAGCGGCTCTCTCCGCCGGCTTTGCCACCGCACGCGGTGACATCATCATGACGCTCGACGCCGACTTGCAAGACGATCCGGCCGAGATCCCGAATTTCCTCGCCAAGCTGGCCGAGGGATACGACATCGTCAGCGGCTGGAAGCAGACGCGCCTTGATCCCTGGCACAAGGTCTTCCCGAGCCGTGTCTTCAACGGCATGGTGAGCTGGCTGACCGGCGTCAAGCTGCACGACCATAACTGCGGCATGAAGTGCTATCGAGCCGAGGTCTTCAAGGAAATCCGCCTCTACGGCGAGCTGCACCGCTTCATCCCCGTTCTCGCTGCGGCCCGCGGCTTCAAGGTTGGCGAAATCGCGATCCATCATCGGCCACGCAAGTTCGGCTACTCCAAGTACGGCGTGCGCCGCTTCATCAAGGGCTTCCTCGATCTGCTCACGGTCAAGTTCCTGACCAGCTTCGGCCAACGGCCGCAACACATGCTCGGCAGCGTCGGCCTGTTGAGCTTCCTCGCCGGCGGCCTAGGCATGTTCTATCTCGCCGTCACCTGGGTGCTGACACAGCTCGAGATCTATCGGTTCGAGCCGTTGCATAACCGGCCCCTCTTGATCTACGCCGTGGCCGCGATGTTGCTCGGGGCCCAGTTGATGTCGATCGGTTTCGTCGCGGAATTGATGACGGCATCGCTCGGCAAGGACCAGGAGAGCTACAGCGTCAAGGATCGCGTCGGGCCGCCCAAAGTTTAGCCCCGCGTCGTAGAAGCGGGCGGGCGTGTCATGGTCGCAGACGGAAAATGGTTACAGGAGGCCAACGCGGCGCTTGAGTTGATGGTACCAGCCCATGCAGCCAGAGAGATGGATTTCGAGCTGCGTCAGCGAGCGGAAATACGGCATCGCCTCGCGCGGCAGGACGTGGCCGCGGCGGCGCGGCTCGATGAAGCCCCCGAAACAGGAGAAGCAGGCCTCGTAGCCAAGTGAGCGGGCCAGCGGCAGGTATTCGGGACGAAAGTTGTTGCGGCCACCGTACGGATAGGCGAGGAAGCGCACCGGTCGCCCGAGCGTGTCCTCCAGCGTACGCTTCGACTCGGCCAGCTCGCTGCGAGCTTCATCGGGACCGACGGTGCCCAGATCCACGTGGCTGGCGGTATGCGACTCGAAGTCGTGGCCGAGCCTGCGCATCTCGCGCACGTCGTCCCACGTCAGGTTCGGCATCCGCTTCAGGTGCGCGTCCCAGGGAAAGACGTGATCGGTGTCGACGTAGCGGGTCGGCACGAAAAAGGTCGCCGGCAGGCCGTGCTCGGCCAGCACGCGGGCAGCGAACAGGTTGTCGCGATAGCAATCGTCAAACGTGATGGCAACGGTGCGCCGCGGCGGCGTGGTCCCCGTGATCAGGAGCCGATTCAGCTCGCTCAGCGTGACGACGTTAAAGCGATCGCGCATCAGGGCGCAGAAGCCGCGAAACCAGGCGGTCGCCACGGTCAAGCCATCGGGCGGAATCGCGTCGGTGACACGATGAAAAACCACGACCGACATGAAACGCCGACCCGACCAGTGGGCTATCCTTTCCTGGGCGCCCATCAGCCCGGAATACTTGTACATCGCAAAAGCAGCGTTTTTCAGCGGCGTGGTCATGGCATTCGGGGATTCAATTCTCGGCAGGCCGCGGGTGTTCGCTAAAATATAGGTCACGGTCGAATGGCGGGCAAAATTAGAGGATTGTGGTTGCACTATTAGCCACACCGGCCACTTTGGAGAAGCAACGTGCGACGATGTCTGGTTACCGGCGGCGCGGGGTTCATCGGCTCGCATCTGGTCGATGCGCTGCTCGCCGATCGGCATTCGGTCTGTGTGCTCGACGACTTCAGCACCGGCAAGATGGCGAACCTGGCCCACGTCGAAAAACGCATCGACCTCGTTCGCGGCAGCGTCACGGATCTCGATACGGTCATCAGCGCAGCCAAGGAATGTGAGGTGGTCTTCCACCTCGCGGCGGTGGCGTCGGTCACGAAGAGCGTCGAGACGCCGGGCCTGTCGCATGAGGTTTGCGCTACCGGCAGCGTGAACGTGCTCGATGCGGCCCGGCGCATTGGCGTTCGCCGGGTCGTCTACGCCGGCAGCTCCAGTGCGTACGGCGATCAGCCAGGCGATTCGCGCACCGAGAGCGATCCGCTGATTCCGCTGTCCCCCTACGCCGCCGCCAAGCTGGCGGGCGAACACTACTGCACCGCGTTCACCACCGTCTACGGCCTGGAGACGGTTCGACTACGTTTCTTCAACGTGTTCGGGCCGCGCCAGGATGCCAGCAATCCCTACTCCGGCGTTATTGCCCTGTTCATCAACGCGATGAGCCAGGGGAAGACGCCGACCATCTTCGGCGACGGCAAGCAGGCACGCGACTTCGTCTTTGTTGGCGACGTCGTCAACGCCCTCCGCCTCGCCGCCGACGCCAAGGCCGCCAACGGCAATGTCTACAACATCGGCACCGGCAACAGCACCAGCATTCTCACGCTCGTGCAGACGCTTAACGACATTCTCGGCACGCGCATCCAGCCGATCCATCAACCGCCGCGTGCTGGCGACGTGCGGATGTCACAGGCCAGCATTGCCCGGGCCCAGGCGGACCTCGGCTATCGCCCGGCGGTGTCTTTCCGCGACGGCCTGGCGGAGACGGTGAAGAGCTTGCAAGGGTGAGGGACGCCCTCACTCCCAATCCCTCTCCCAGTTGGAGACGGAGTAGGTTTCGCAGGGAGGGGAAACGATGAGCATTCGCTGGAGCGAGGACTGGTTGCTGTTGCCGCAGCGTTTCGCGCTGCATGTGCCGAGCGCCACGGCCGTGCTGGCTGACATCCATCTGGGTTACACGGCCGCCCGGCAACGCCTCGGCGATGCGATCCCGAGTCGTAGCGTCGACGATGAAATGCAGCCGCTTACCCAGGCCGCGGCGATGCACGATATCCGCGCTCTCGTCGTGGCGGGCGATCTTTTCGAACGCCGTTTCGAACCGGACCTCTGGCAACGCTGGCTGGATTTGCTCGCCCGGCTTGAAATCTGGGTGGCCGGCGTCGTCCCCGGTAATCACGACCGCGGCATCGAAGCAATCGGATCCGACCTGCTACATCCCGCAGGCTATGCTCTTGCCGGCTGGCAAATCGTGCATGGCGATACGTCCACTCGTCAAGCGCGGACCATCAGCGGGCACTGGCATCCCGCATTGCGGCACCCCCGCCGCAAGGTCCCCTGCTTTCTGGCACGCGGCCAACATCTCGTCCTGCCGGCGTTCTCGCTTGACGCTGCCGGCATGGACGTCGACGCCGAGCCGCGCTGGCGCGCTTGGCAAAGAATTGCAGTCGAATCGATCAAGCTCAGGGAATCGGTCACTTCTTTACCAGAAGCTCCTGATGAGTGAGGAGAATCGTCCCCTTAGCGGTCGCAACGGGCTGTTTTTCTCCCGAGGCCATTTCGAACGACGCTTCGATCTTCAATTTGCCGGAAGTCCAATGTCCTCGCGTGGCATCAAATGTTTGCTCCCCGCGGACGATATATTTCACCTTTCTGATGCGGATTGGTTGATCCGGAAAATCAAATCCCTCGTTGGTCAGAGTGCCGGAAACGATTACCTTCTGGCCGTTCTTTCCTCCAGGGACCTTCTTGTAGGCCAGCTGCCCCTTGGCAAACCCGCCGTTTCCCATGGAGATTTCAGTAACCGCTGACCATTCATCCTTATCACTCATGTAGGGCGGGTGAAACATCCTGGCGTTTTCGATGATGCCCTGCTTCTGCAGGTCCTTGGCGCCTGCGTTGGATACAATTTCCCGCTTGATTTCTCTGCCACGCTCATCCACCTTGATCTTGCAAATGGGACTTTGAAAGGTATCCCGCAGCATTGCCTTCAGCGGTTCCGGTGCGTCCTCGAAAAGTATTTCGCGTTTCTGTCCCCCCTCCAAGGTCACGAGCTTGGCCCGGCTCATGGTCGTGTTCATCGTTTCCTTGCCATCGAATACCCCCTTTACCGCGATCAAATCAACTATCAAAGTACGCTCTCGCTCTCGCTGCTTCCATGTGTAGTTGAAGTCGGTGTCCGCCTCGATTAGCTGACTCTTGCCCATTGCTTCCACCGTCAGGCGGGAAGCGATGGTTACTCGAAACGAATGATTCGCTTCGCCTTCGCCTGCGCAGGCAAACACATTGACGAAGAGCGTTACCAGCAAAGCGCTGGCAACGGATTGAGGCTCGAAGCGAATCATC
>DASRSQ010000029.1:0-2327 GCA_035656475.1 Gemmataceae bacterium
CCTGATTTATAACAATGCCGGCGATGGCATCGACCTCGGGCCCAATGATGGCCCCACCCCCAACGATGTCAACGACGTCGATATCGGCCCGAACGACCTCTTGAATACGCCCGTGTTCACGAGTGCGTTCCTGAGCGGCGCCACCTTGATCCTCTCCGGTTTCATGAACACCCAGGCTAACAAGGACCTCGTCATCCAGCTCTATGCGAACCCCAGCGGCGGCCAGGGCCAAATCCAACTGGGCTTCATCCCCGTGAGCATGGGCCCAAACAATACGGTCTTTTTCACGAAGACGCTGACCGTGCCGTCGACCGTTGTGAAAGGCTACACGCTCACCGCCATCGCCATCGACCAGCTGGGCAATTCCTCGGAGTTTTCCATTCCACTGGTGATTGAGTAACTTGCTGCGTTGCGGGGTGGCCCAGAAATGGCAAAGTTCAGTATCACGGGATCGTCCGTACGGTGTACTGGCCAGCGATGTGGTGCAGCCGTTGCCGGCTCCGGAAGAGCTGATCGCCGCAGATTTGGTCCGCGACCGAGAACTCGCCGCAGCGCATGTTGAAATGGCTGGCAAATAGAAGGCGACGATCGATCAATAAGTTTGCAGTCGCCACTGGTTTGTTGCGCTCAGGCGATCGAATGCGCCCAGCATGTGCGGCTCGCCATTAAGCGAGCGCCCCTGATAGCCGTTGGGCGAGCTGAAAATCCTCTTTAGGCGCGCATTTCCTGCACGACGATTTTCTGATGGCCGACGTGGTACAGCGTCGTCCAGTCCTCACTGAATACGGTGTCGTGAGTGTGCATGGGCAGGTTCATCTGGTGAATCATCGTGCGGTTCTGCGTGTTGTAGAAGCAGATGAAGCCATTGCCGCCGCCGCCCGAACCGCACAGCCAATTGTTGTTGGGGTGCCAGACGAGCTTGTTGATGAGGGCTTGCTGGTTGCCCTGAAAATCGAGAACGCGTTCCCGGCGAGCCCAGTTGTGGATCTCGACGCGCGCCGGGCCGGCGAGGCCATCGACGTTGCCGATCTGTCCGATGCCGCCGACGGCGATTTGCGTGCCGTCGGGGGAGAACGCCAGCGAGCGGATGCCGCCGATGGAGCGAATGCGTTGCACGCCATCCCAGGTGTAGAGGGACGGGACCTCGACGGTCGAAAGGCGATCGCCGTTGGCGACATTCCAGATGCAGACGCGACCGACGCGGTCGCCGGTGGCCAGCTTGGTGCCATCGTTGGAGAAAGCGCAGCAATAGAGCATGGAGGTGAAGTTGGTCGGCGTCTGTTCCTCATGGCCGCGCAGCTCGCGGATCATTTCGCCGCTGGCGACATTCCACAGCTTGCACTTCATGTCGTCGGCGACGCTGGCGATCTTGCTGCCGTCGGGCGAGACGGCGAGTTGCCGCACTTGACGACCATGGGCATTCTCGATGGTGCGTATGGCCCGGTTGTTCTGCAGGTCCCACCAGATCAGGCGATTATCGTAGCCGCCGGAGATGACGGTGTTGCCCACGAGTCGCACGGCGTTGGCGTAGCGACCATGATCAGCAAGCTGCCGGGCCGTCGGGTTCGCCTGGCCAGCGTCAAGCTCATAGATCTTGTTGTCATTCGAAGCGACGATGAGCCGCGAGGTGTTCGGGATGCGCGCGACGGAGAAGAGAATATCGCGGCGAGCGATCTCGCGGACATTGCGAAGGTTGCGCGGATTCGGATCGGGCATGGCGGCCTCGGGGTGGGTAGGTTATTTTTCGGAGAGCAGTTCCTGCCAGGATTTCACGTCGGGAAGGCGGTTTGCCATCCGATCCAACCGATCAAGGTTATTGATCGCTTCGAGCGCGGCTACCGTTTGGGGATCGGGATCGCCGATCATCTTCTTGCCGATCAAAAGGATCAAACGGCGCGCACTTTTGATTTCGCCCTTGGTGTAAGACGGAAAGTCTTCGAGTTTCACCATGGTCATCGCCTTTCGCATCAGCGGCAAGATCACATCTTGATCGTAACACATGTCCGCGAGAATCGCTGTCGTCTTCCACAACATCGCGAGCTTGGGCACGTCGGCGACTTCATTCTGCAGTCGCGTTGCCATGCGCTCAATCACATCCGGCAATCGCAGTCTTGCGTCGTCGCAAAGCGGCGCCAGCGGAAACGTGCCCCAGCCGCCATTGATCAATGCATCCGCTGATAGCTGCCAGACGCGTATCACCTGGTAGCGAAACACGCGATGCGGCGTCTCGCCCGCAAACTGCTGAATCCACTCGCCGGTGAGACGCGGATTGTCGGCCCCGCGACGCAACAGCACGAGAGCTGTGTGCACCAGACAACCGTGCTTGT
>DASRSQ010000030.1:0-2975 GCA_035656475.1 Gemmataceae bacterium
AGGAAAAAGCCGGTAGCCGACAGCCGGTAGCAGGTAGCCAGACAAGCAGTGCACGGTTTTGTTTGGCTACCTGCTACCGGCTGCCGGCTACCGGCTTTTTGAATTTGTCTCCCCTCTCCAGATCTCCGGCTTGAGGGCGTCAAAATCGTCACAACCGATTTTTCCGGATTCTCAGGCAAGTCCGACCTGTCTTAACACCGATGATCTTCCCAGGGTGCCGTGCGCGGCGAACGCGCATGGAAAGCGGCAAGCCGGGCAAGCCAGGCATGTCGAGGGAGGCGGTATGATGTGGAAGCGGTGTTGGTGCGTTGTTGCCGCGATCCTGCTGTCGGCGGGAGCGGCACGGGCACAGGGCCAGGATGGCCCGGTGCTACCGCCGGCCAACGACGTGGGTCCGGTCATGCCGCCGCCAACGGAGGAAGTTGTCGAGTTCACGCCCATGGCGCAGCTAGCCCGCACGCTTGCCAGCTCGGACGCGCGGTTGTGGGCGAACGCCGACTACCTGTTCGCGTTCATGCGAGGCAGCCAACCGATTCCCTTAGCAACAACCGCCGCTTCTGGAACGCCGCGCTCGCAGGCAGGCATTCTCGGGCAGCCCACGACCGCGGTCCTCTTCGGCAGCGATCGCTTTGGCGACAACCTTCGCGCCGGCTTTCGCGTCGCCGCCGGCCTCTGGTTCAATCCGGAACAAACGCTCGGCATCGAAGGCGGCTTCCTGATGACCTCAAGCCAGGCGGGCATCTTCTCCGCCGCGTCGGGTAATGGCACGATCCTCGCCCGTCCTTACATCGACGCCACCACCGGTTTGCCTCAGGCCGTCCTCGTTGCCTTCCCCGGCCTGTCCAATGGTTCCATCGACATCCGCGCCAACACGGGCAATGTCTACAGCTTCAATCTTGACCTCAGCGAGAAGGCGTTCGATACCGGCTCCTTCCGCGTCTACTCCCTCTTCGGCTACAAATTCTACCGCTACGACGAAAGCCTGCGCGTCCAGCAAACGATCGCTCCGCTCGCGGGCGGCGCCTTTGTGCCGGGTACCCTGATTACCTCCAACGACAATTTCAGCACGCGCAATGAGTTTCACGGCCTCGATCTCGGCTTCCGCTCGGAACTCGCGCTCAGCGATCGGCTGAAGCTGGAGGTACTGACGAAGGTGGCGGTTGGCCGCTTGCATCGCGATGTTGACATCGGCGGCAACCAGACATCGCTCGTCCCTGGCGCCGCCCCCGTCACGCAGATCGGCGGCGTCCTCGCGCTCAGCTCGAATCAGACTTCCTTCGCCGAAAGCGACTGGCGCGCCATTCCCGAAGTCGGCGTCAACTTCGCCTGGCAGATCCGTCCGAGCACTATGCTTCGGGTCGGCTGGTCGTTCATCTATTTCGCCCAGTTCGCCCGCGCTGCGGACCAGATCGATCCGAACATTAACCCGCACCTGCTGCCCGGCGCCAACGCTGCCCTCGGCGGCCCGAACAGCCCGGCGTTCAACCTGCAGCGGTCCGACCTTTGGCTGCAGAGCTTCAACCTGGGTTTGGAATTCGTGTATTGATTCGTGGTCGGGAGCGCAAATGGGAGTTCGAAGCGCCTCGCCCTCCGCCGCTAGCGACTCGCCGTCCTCGCAAGGATTGGTCGCTGCAGGCATAGATTTTTTCGGGTATCTCTTCGATTCTGTCGCGGCGCACAAAAAAATTGCCCTAAGCGACTCCCTTGTTTGAGGTCTAACGGAATGCGGCTCGCAGAGCCTCTGCACCAACGATCGGCGCCTGACACGTGAAACCCTCGCACACGTAGGTCGTCACCGCTCCAAGCGACGCGCGATCCTTCAGCACCGGCAAGTCGCTCACGCCGTTCGCTGCCTTCCACGCGACTACCTGGTGTGGCCGAAACGGCTGCCGCAATGACCGTAGCACATCAATGACTTCGGGGTTCGCCGCATCGCCAACGACCGCGATCTCCTTGACCGGACCGAGCTGGAAATCGAGCGCAATCAGCATCTGTCCCGCGGCCATCGGCGAGCCGGCCATCAGACCGCTGAAGCGTTGCAGCGTCCGCATCGCCTTGTCCATGAGGTCCGCGTCGCCCGTCAGCTTCGCAAGCCGCAACAGCCCGCATACCGCCATTGCGTTGCCGGATGGTGTCGCGTTGTCATGCGGGTCCTTCGTGCGCGCGATCAGAACCTCATGATCCTTGCCAGTGTAGTAGAACCCCGCGTCCGCCTCGTCCCAGAATTGCTCGATCATCACCTTGGTCAATGATAGCGCCGAATCGATCCAGCGCGGCTCGAACGTGGTCTCGTACAGCGTCACAAGTGCATCAATGAAATACGCATAGTCATCGTGATAAGCGTTTAGCTTCGGCGTCGCCCCCGCGAAGGTCGTGCGATACAACCGCCCATCGGGACGCCGCATCGTCGTCAGAAGAAATTCGGCCGCTCGCGTCGCGGCCTGGGCATATTCCGGTTTCTCCAGCACCTGGGCTGCCTTCGCGAATGCCGCAATCATCAGCGCATTCCACGACGTCAGAATTTTCTCGTCGCGCCCGGGCCAGACACGTTTGCAACGCACGTCGAATAGCTTCTGCCGACATACCTTCAACCGCGCCTTCAGTGTGTCGATGGGCAGCGACAGCATCTTTGCTTCAACTTCGATATTGCGTGACAGGTGCAAGATGTTGTGCCCATCCCAGTTGCCCGGGCCGCTGACGTCATAGACGCCACAAAACAGCTTCGCATCATCCGCACCTAGCACCGCTTCGACCTCGGCCACGGTCCAGACGAAGAACTTGCCTTCCTCCCCTTCGCTGTCAGCATCCTGCGTGCTGTAGAAACCGCCGGCCGGACTTGTCATTTCACGGAGCACGTATGCCAGCGTGTCCTCGACCGTCTCGCGATAGAGGTCGTCTTTCGTGACTTGGTACGCCTCAACGTAGGCAAGCGTGAGCAGGGCATTGTCGTACAGCATTTTTTCAAAATGGGGAAC
>DASRSQ010000031.1:0-3881 GCA_035656475.1 Gemmataceae bacterium
ATGTTTCAGCTCGTGCCCAAGCATAAGGCGAGCGAGAAGCTGCAGGCCGATCTCAAGACGAAGATGGCCGAGCTGCGCGACGAGGTCGAGCACGAGAAGAAGAATCCGAAGAAGGTCGGCTTCAGCTACAAGTTTCCGAAGCAGGGCGCGGGACAATACATCATCGTCGGCGCGCCCAATGCGGGCAAGAGCCGGCTGTTGACGCGCTTGACGCGGGCGACGCCGGAGGTGGCGGCGTTTCCGTTCACGACGCGTGAGCCCTACGTCGGCATGATGGATTGGCAGGACGTGCGGGTGCAGCTCATCGACACGCCGCCAATCACGCCGGACTACATGGAGAGCTACGTCTCAAGCATCGTGCGTGCCGCCGACGCCGCCATCCTGATGCTCGACCTCGGCGACGACGACGGTCCCTTCACGGCCGAGACCGTGCTCGAACGCCTCGCCGGCGTCAAGACGATCCTCGTCGGCCAGAGGCCGGCGGAGCAGGACGATCTTTCGATCCAGTACGTGAAGACGTTGCTGGTCGCGAACAAGATCGATCTGCCCGGCGCGGCCGATCGGCTCGAGATCATGCGCGAGATGTTCGGCACGAAGTTCCCGATCCACGCAATCTCCGCGGAACACGGCACCGGGCTCGAGGAGCTGCGCACCGCGATCTACGATTTCCTGCAGGTGATCCGAGTCTACACGAAGCATCCGGGCAAGCCGCCGGATATGACATCGCCCTTCACCTGTCCGATCGGCAGCACCGTCGTGCAGATGGCGGAGTTGGTGCATCGCGACTTCGCCGACAAGCTCAAGTCCGCCCGCATCTGGGGCACCGGCGTCCACGACGGCCAGACCGTCGGCCGCGAGCACGTGTTGCATGACAAGGACGTGGTCGAGTTGCACATGTAGTTGCAGCTGTCAGCGATCAGCGATCATGGACGTGGAATTCTGGTTCGAATCAACTCTTGCCGTTCGCCCGATAAGGAGCGGGTCGTGGCCGCGACTCTGAAACCATTATCCGAGGCTCTGAACGGGAAGCCTTCCGAAGGAAAAGCCACGACGATCATCGCCACCCATGCGGTGATCCCGGCCGCACTCGCCGGGATCTTCGGCGGCCTGGCTTTCGTGCCGACGTCGGCAGGGGCGGGGATGTTGTTTGCACTGGCAGCAGGCGGAGCCGTCGCCGCGTCGCTCGTGACGGTACTGGCAATCCACGCAATCTACCGGGCAGTGGGCTTTCACGCGGTGTCGAGGATTGGGGGCGCCGTATTGGGTGCGATTCTGGGATTCTGCGCGTTGTCTCTGGCAGGACCACGGATGTCTTGGCCGGAATGGTTGTCGTCGCATTGGCTGGTGCCGCCGTTCCTGGGCGCGGCCATCGGAGCATTGGCGGGAGCCACCCTGGGATGGTTTGCCCGCGCGAATCCCGGCAAGACGGACGAGGCGGTGGACCCGGTATCGACGCCCGGAGAACCGAATGCGAAGGCGGACGCCCAAGACTGATCCTGCCCGCATCATGGCCGGGCCGAGCGATGAGGAAGTGAACATGCGAGAACCGACGCGCGATGGCAATGACCCCAGCGAAATTCACGCCGGTACCAGCGACTCCCTCGGCACTCCCGTGCGGATGTTCAAACCGTCCCCCTTCAAGCGCATCGCCATGGCCGTCTGTGGCGCTGCCATGCTCGGCTGCGGTCTTTTCGTGACGTTCTATCCGGGCGTCGGCGGAACCGAGATCATCTTCGGTCCATACCTGGCCGGCGCTGGAGGTTTGGTCCTTATCGCGGCCCTGTATTTCTTGCGGAGCCAGACGCTACTCATTTGCGCGCGGGGCATCCAACGAAGCGCTGGCCGCAAACAAGAGCATTACCTTTGGCATGACGTGTGCGAAATCGCCTCCGTTCAGGTGAAGCGCGGGCTGGTGACGTCTCGCCGCTGCCTCATTGTCGGAAAAGACGGCACGCAGATTCTGTTGACGGACATCGCCATCGGCGAATATGACGATATGCTGGCCGTGCTTCGCCAGCTGGCGGCAGAACACGCGATTCCATGGAAGGAAGAGCAGCTTGTCAAGTGAAGGTTATTTCGCGGCTCGCCGTTGGGTCAACCGCAGAGTCAGCCATGGCACTCGAGTCGTCCGACAAGCCAGCCGCAGCGGAACCGGTCGCGGTGCGTTCGAGCTGGGAGCGCGGGCTCGAATGGCTGCTCGTGGGGATCCTGAGCCTCACCGTGATCGCATCGGGCATCGCCATCATCGTGACCGGCGAGGCCAAACCCTTCGTGGGCCAGGGACCGGTCGCGCTTGACCCAGTCTCTGCGTGGATAACCGGCCTCGCCGTGATCGCCGCCGGGCCCTTGCTGCTTATCCTTTTTGCCAAGGCCGAGCGGCGCTTCACCGCCACGCGCAAGCGCACGATTGCCTTGCTGGATATGCTCTTCGCGCTATTCATGTTCGTGATGGTTGGCGCATGTCTTTTGTCATCGTTCGTGTCAAGCGTGCCGCAGCGTGGGGCGGCGATCCTTGCGGTCTTCGCGGTGGCAGCCAGCGTTTTCGCGTCGTACAAGCTTGTGCGAATCATCCTGGAGTATCGTGCCGGGATCTCTGTTCCGTGGAGCTACAAGTTGGGAGAAGACTCCACGTATCGGCGCGAAGTGGAACCCGTGGCGTACTGGTGGGCCATTGGGCACGAATCGCTTTATTTTATGATCACCACGGTTGTCGCCGGCGCGTTGTGGAGCATCTTCTGGCAAGGACTGAAATAAACTTCCCGGAGCGGTCAGGGATCTGCTTTCAGCCGCCCGGCGAGCCGTGCCGCCTAAGCGGCCGGAATGCGCTTCGGCAACGTTGAGGAGCGACCATGGATGTGCACTATCCGCCGATTGAAACTGCCGCGACGCCGGAATATGTGCTGGCCGTGCTTCGCGACGCCTATCGGCAGGAAGTCGGCATCGACGATGCCGGCGCGAGCGAAGAACTCTTCTTCGACACCACTGTTGAGCAATGGTGCGACCGATGGGACTGGTATTCCTGGCAAGCACTCGCGGCAGAACTGAATCGTTGGTGGAAAATCGACTGCACCGAGGAGGAATGGCGCAGCGTACTTGAGCCCGCAGACGTGATGTGCCTGCACGACGTCTGCAATCTAATCGCCCGCCACGCACGCCGGCCTGCGATTCGGCCCACGCGCATTCTCGGCATCGTGTCCGGCACGGCCGGAGCATTCTTGACGGTGCGATCGTTGCTGCACGAAGCCGGCGCACGCGCGGAAGAGATCACGCCTTCGACACCACTCGCGACTTTCACGCGGAAATATCCACAGGTGTTCCTCGGACCAATCGCACAGCTCGCGCCGGGAGTGTTGCCGCGGATGCGAGTGTGTGTGCGGGTCTACGACGCAAGGCTCATAGGTTTCACAGGCGGATTGCTAACGGCAATGATTGCGACTTGCGTCGGGGCCCGACTGCTCATTGTTGGAGCCATCTTTGTGGCGATCGTGTGCTACGGGCTCACCTGGATTGCCGCGCGCTATCTTTTGCCGGTCAGCGTCGAATTCGGCGCCCTGCGGACCTTTCGCGATCTCGCGCGCGTCCTCGCCGGCTCAGAATCAGAATTCTCCCACCAGCTCCAGTAACGTCTCGCGGCTCGCCATCGCCCCGATGCCGACATCCTCGCACGCCAACTGCTTCGTGATCGGCGACGCGATGCGCAACGGGATCGGCAAATCGTTGAGCCACGCGATCTGGTCGAGCAGCTCCCCTTCGGGCATGCCGGCCGCGCCGTGATCGAGAGCGATTTGGCGAACGTGGCGGGCGGTCACGGGATGCTCCCACATCATCGTGTTCATCGCCGGCGCGACGATGATGGGCCGGCTCATGTCCCACGCGCGATA
>DASRSQ010000032.1:0-9498 GCA_035656475.1 Gemmataceae bacterium
CGTACAAGATCGCGGCGCGCTGGTCCGACGGCGTGGTCAGCGAGTTGAAAACGTATGGCCTCTGCTGCGAGGATTGCCTGCCGAGCTGGCTCCGTCGCGGCCGCGAACGCCACAAGGCATGCCGCCTCACCGCCGGCGAAACGCTGGAAACGCCCGGCATCTACCTGCTGGAGCACGGCCAGCGCGACCAGGTGTTGCAACGCCAGACCGAGATCGAAGAGCGTATCCTCGCCAATGCAGCGGGCTAATGGTTGCACAAGCCCGACGCGTAAGCGAAGTTTCTGCCGTCATAGCGCCGCGTTGGATGCGATGAACTCGGTCTCCTCGCGATTCGGTTCCCATTCATAGCCGCCCGGATCCATCACCTTCCACGCGTGCTCCATCTTCGTCCACGCGCCTCGCCAGAATCGCTTGAAGCCGTACCCGCCGGCCCGCAAGGCGCGACGATGTCCTGCCCAGATCGTCAAAGTCACGCCAAGGAAAAAGACGCGTTGCAGCAGCATCGTCACGCCGCGCACCAGTGCCGGCCGATCGCGGTGCAGGATCGCAAGCCGTTCACATTGCATGCGAATGTGCGGAACCTCGTCGCCCAGCAGTTGCTCGCAAATCTTGCGCAGAATCGGACAACCGGTCGCCTGGCGAATCGCGTTGTAATAGATGAGCGCGTGCGTCTCCGCCATTACGACCGGGATCGTGAACGTCTCCATGTTCGCCAGGCAATGGCGGAAGAAGCGAAACAGCGAATCGCCCCAGTTCGACTGGGCCCGTGGCACGCCGCAGGCGTCGAGGTATCGGCCGAGCGTGGCGCCGTGCCGTTGTTCCTCGGCGATGAAGCATTCGATCATCTCGATGAAGTCGGCATCGCCGGTCTGCTCGGCGTAACGGCGGGCGATGGCGCGCAGATGGTTGCCGTCGGACGATTCGCCGAGTTGCCAGGTGCGCAGCGACTCGATGATCTCCGCCGATTCCTCCGGCGTGATCTTTGGCCCGTCGTGCCAGGGGATGTCCCTCAGATTGGCGGCGTTGTCGCGGAAGTGCGCAATCCATTGTGCGGACGTGCGGACAGCGGCCCTGGTTTCGTGAATGCGTCCGGTGAGCCAGGCGAGCAGCATTGGTAATCCTCCCTATATACCTTGTTGATGCAAATAACTTTGCTAGGCAAAGTGCTAATGCCAAATGACTCGTTCCCAAGCGTCGTTTGGGAACGCATCCATGGAAACTCCGTTTCCCGTCTGTTTTGTTGCGGGATGCTTGTCTATCGCGGAACGTGTCGAGTCGGGAAACGGAGTTTCCCGAGCGGCGTTCCCAAACGGTAACGGAGTTTGGGAACGAGGGTTGCCTGAAGATCAATACGCCACGGCGTGCGATGCTGCCATCTGCTGCATCGCGTCCTCGACGGCATCGATGGTCGCGTCGAGCGTCGAGGTGCCGGCGCTCAGGCCGACGGTGTCGATGCCGTCGAACCATTCGGGACGCAGGTCCTCGGGGCCCTGCACGTGATACGCGGGCAGGCCGCGGGCCTGGCAACGCAGGACGAGCTGGCGCGTGTTGTTCGAATTGTGGCCGCCAACGACGATCATCGCCTCGACCTCGTCCATCAGGCGCTCGAGTGCCTTCTGGTGGTCCTTGGTCGGATGGCAGATCGTGTCGACAAAGCGAATCTCGGCTTGCGGATTCTTCGCCTTGATCGCGGCGCGAATCTCGTCGGCGTGCCGCACCGGCGTGGTCGTCTGGCACATGATGCCGATCCTGGCATGCGACCCGGCGCGGACCTCGTCGACGGAACTGATCACGTCAAAGCTGTGCAGATCCTCGACGATGCCTTGCACTTCGACGTGGCCGCGTTTGCCGATGACGATCACGTGGTAGCCGTCGGCCTGCAATTTCTGGGCGGCCTGATGGGCGCGCGTGACGAGCGGGCAGGTGGTGTCGATGAGCTGTTTGCCGGCCTGGGCGAGCCTGGCGCGCTCCTTGTCGCTGATTCCATGCGCGGTGATCAGGACCGTATCGGTCATCGGCAACGATCGGCGTTGTTTCTCGCCGACCATGCGAAAGCCGCGTTCGGAGAGATCGTCGAGCACCTTCTCGTTGTGGACGAGCTCGCCGTGGATGGTGACGTCCTCGGGCCGAGCGATATCATCCATGATCGCGAGAGCGTCGCGCACGCCGAAGCACATTCCCAGGACATCCGCTTTGATGATTTTCATAGCATCCTCTTCAACTTCACGGTTCCATGCATCCTGCGCACGCTACCGTAACCAATACCGCAATTTCGATCAATCCGTAACAGGCCTCGTTCGGCGCTTGCGGCTTCGCGCTCGCTGCGATCCAATCAGCGACGCTGCGATGATTCAGCGAGGGCGAAGCCGCAAGCGGCGGAATCGGGAAAACATAGCTCACGATTCTTTCCGCGCCCAATTAATTTGTCCTGCAAAGTGGATCGCCAAAAAAAACACCCACTCCGCACTTCACGCCGGCGACCAGCCCTTGTCGAGCTTCGGCTCCTCCGCAGGCCCCTTCTCGGTGCCGACGGCGTCCGTCACGATATTCTCCAGCACTGTGATGTACTCGATAAATCGGCGGCGGCCCGCTTCCGTCAGCATGCACAACGTCTGCGGCCGGTTGTCCTTGAAACCCTTCCAGATCTGCACGAGGCCCGCCTCGCTCAGAATCTGCAAGTGCCGGCTCAGGTTGCCGTCCGTCAGTGCGCACAATTCTTTCAGGTCGTTGAAGATCAGGCCGCCCGAATGCGTCGCCAGGCTCGTGACGATCGACAATCTCGCCTTCTCGTGGATAACGCGGTCCAGACCCTCGTACGCATAACGGCCCGGCACATCCGTGATCGTTTTTTTCTTACTCATCGCTATTGCGCTCCAGCGTCCAATACAGGATGGAAGCCGACAACATCTGCCCGAGACCGAACGGCACCCCCATCGCCCACGGCGTAAAGGCATAGTCGCCACGCGCCCACACCAGACACAACACTCCCGTCAGCATGTAATACACGCCCACCCAGAACGTCGCCTTTGGCAACAGCCGAAACGACGCGAAGATGCCAAGACTGAAGAAGATCGACCACAGGCCCGGCAGCATCCACAACGCGTCGGGCACCTGCTGCATCAGCACAAACGTCACCAAGCCGCCGGCGACGACGCTGGGCAAGAACTGTCCCACTGCCAAAATCGAGTTCGGCCGTGACAGCGACGATGTCGACTTGCGGCAATACAGGATCATCGCCACGCCCGTGACGATCATGCTCAACACCGCGGCGCCAACCCATAACCCGAGATAAGCTGTAAGATTCTTGCTCGGCTCCGGAACCAGCACATCCTGCAGCGTCGCGGCCATAAAGGCAACGAGGCCGGAAAACGCAACTGGGGCGGCCCGATAGCCGCGAAACGTCTGGGTGCGTGCGACTTGCTCACGGATTTCGGAAATCTGCGCGAGTGCTTCGTGGAGATCCATTGCTTTTCTGCTCCGATGACTTTGCCGCGTAAAGTCTACGATATTTCTCGGCACGGTCAAGGCGAATCTTTAATGGAACCACGGGGGACACGGGAGAGCACGGGGAGTCGCTGCATATCGATCACGCGATTCGCATGAGTTCGGTGGGATATGTGCGCGCACGCCGATTCAAGATGCTCCGCACACTCCCTCGCGGCGCAGTCCCTGCACGTCGCCCATCGCATTTTCAGTGACTCCCCGTGTTCCCCGTGCTCCCCGTGGTTCATTCCAGGCATCGTAGTTGCTGCGATTCCTTTGGCCCTGAGCGGTTGGAGTAGTGCCATGAGGATTGCCATCAGCGGCGCCGGAATCGCCGGGCCGACGCTCGCGTTCTGGTTGCTGCGCAATGGACACGAAATCACGCTCATCGAGAAGGCGCCGCACTTCCGCGCCGGCGGCTACGTCATCGATTTCTGGGGCGTCGGCTACACCATCGCCGAACGCATGGGCATTCTGCCGCAGGTCCACGAGGCCGGTTACTCCATCCGCGAAGTGCGCTTTCTCGATCGGCACGGCAACCGGGCGAGCGGGTTTGAGGCCGATGTCTTTCGACGCATGACCGAAGGCCGCTTCACCAGCTTGCCGCGCGGCGACCTCGCCTCCATCATCTATCGCGCAATCGAGGGGCGCATCGAGAGCCTTTTCGGCAACACCATCACCGGCATCGAGGAATGTGCTGACGATGTGCTCGTCACGCTGGAACACGAAACACCGCGTTCCTTCGATCTCGTCGTCGGGGCTGACGGGCAGCATTCCGGCGTGCGTCGTCTCGTCTTCGGGCCCGAGAGCGCTTACGAGAAACCGCTCGGCTATCATGTCGCCGCCTTCCGCATCGAGGGGTATCGGCCGCGCGACGAGTCGATTTACATCAGCCATGCCCAACCGGGCCGCCAGGTCGCGCGCGTGTCATTGCGGAATGATCAGACAATGTTCCTGTTCGTGTTCGCCAACGAACACATGCCTCCCAAGCCGGAACCGGGCGATTTGGCAGAGCGGAAGGCGATTCTGCATCGCGTCTTCGATGACACGGGCTGGGAATGTCCGCAGATTCTGCAGGCCATGGATCGGGTCGATGAGATCTATTTCGATCGCGTCAGCCAGATTGTCATGCCCGCCTGGTCGAAGGGACGCGTCGTGCTCGTGGGCGACGCGGCGGCCTGCGCATCTCTCCTGGCCGGCGAAGGATCCAGTCTGGCCATGGCCGAGGCATACGTGCTGGCCGGCGAGCTGCAGCGCGCGGGCAATGATCATTGCGAGGCGTTTCGCCAATACGAGCAGCGCTTACGGCTGTTTATCGAGGGGAAGCAGAAATCGGCCCGCAAGTTCGCGGGCTCGTTCATTCCGAAGACGCGCTTGGGCGTCTGGTTTCGCAACCAGGTGATGAAGCTGCTCGCCATCCGCCCGATCGCCAACTTCTTCATCGGCGACTTGCGCGACGATTTCGATTTGCCAAGCGAATGAACCACGGGGAACACTGGGAGTCGCTGTTTGATTCAGTAGATTTCTGGCGAACGCTCCGAACATTCTTGTGATGTTGTCATGCGAAGTCGCGCAAAGCGTTTCCCGCGACTCCCCGTGTTCCCCGTGCACCCCGTGGTTCACTTCTTCTTCGATGCTGCCGTCCGCGCACGCCCGCGGGTCGCGGCTAACAAAAATCCCTATTCCATGATCTCGTTGACCACGCGTCCCGCGACATCGGTCAAGCGGAAATCGCGGCAGGCATAGCGATAGGTCAGGTTCTCGTGATCGAGCCCCATCAGCGCCAACAGCGTTGCGTGCAGATCGGTCGTGTGCATGCGGCCTTCAACCGCGCGGATGCCGACTTCGTCGGTCGCGCCGTAGCTGAAACCTTTCTTGACGCCGGCGCCGACAAGAACCATTGGATAGCCGGTGATGTTGTGATCGCGGCCATCGGGGCCCTGCGCCGTTGGCATGCGGCCGAACTCGCTGCCGAAGAGGACGAGCGTCTCGTCGAGCAAGCCGCGCTGCTCGAGATCGGCAAGCAGGGCGGCCATCGGCCGGTCGACCCGAGCCGACTGACTGATGAGTCCCTGGTGCAGGTTGTTGTGATGATCCCAGCCCGATTGCGTGATCTCGACAAAGCGAACGCCTGCTTCGCTGAGCCGGCGGGCCATCAGACACTGGCGGGCAAAGCTGCCTTCCGGGCCAGGCTTGACGCCATAAGCGTCAAGAATGCGCTGCGGTTCGCGCGAAATGTCGAGCAATTCCGGGACCGTGCGCTGCATGCGGAAGGCAAGCTCGTACGAGGCGATGACGCCGTCGACCTGATCGGGAGCGCCCGGCGCTTGCGCGAGATCGCGGTTCATCGCCTGGATCAGGTCGAGCTGCCGGCGTTGCAGGTTTGGCGCGGACGTGGCCCGCAGGTTCGGCATCTGGCCGGTGTCGCTGATGCGCGTTCCCTGGAAGTGGGCGGGCAGGAAGGCGCTGCCGTAGTTGATGGCGCCGCCGAAGTTGGGGGACGGATTGATCGTGATGTAGCCCGGCAAATCCTGGTTCTCGGTCCCCAGGCCGTAGAGCAGCCAGGCCCCCATCGATGGCCGAGTGAGCTGGGCGAGCGCGGTGCCGGTGTGGAGCTGGATGACGGCTTGCGGATGAGCGGGTGTATCGGTGTGCAGGCCGCGGATGAAGCAGAATTTGTCGACATGCTTGGCAATATTGGGGAGCAGGTTGGACACCCAGGTGCCGGTGTTGCCATGCTGGGCGAAGCGAAACTTGGACGCGGTGATCGTGCCGCCGCCGGGCCCGACGCGGCCGTCATTGCGCTGCACCGCCGGCTTGTATTCGAGCGTGTCCATCTGCGACATGGCCCCTTCCATGAAGCAGAAAATGATGCGCTTCGCCTTGACCGGATGATGCGGCTGCCGTGGCGCGAGCGGTTCGGGCGCTCGTCGAGTCTGCGCGCCGGCCTGCTGGCCGAGCATGCCGGCAAGGGCGACATAGCCGAAGCCGGCAGCGGTGGCTTTGAGTGCGTGGCGACGCGAATAAAGCATGCTCATTGGACTTTCCCCCCTACGCCCAACAGGCTCGCGTTGATCTTGGCAATAGTGTTAGCCGATTCGGATTCCACGCGTACGACACGCATTGTGGCACCAGCGCTTTCCACGTCGGCGATCGCCGTCAGGACCGCATCTTTCAGGGTGGCGGCAGCTCGTTCAAATTCCACATAGACCACGCCGTCACGCTGGTTGAGCTCGATGTCGCCGTGAGTGTGTTCAAAAAGCGAATCAGCCAGTTCCGGTGTTATTTCCGCAACGCCGGCCAAGATCAGGGTAAATCGATGTGTTTTCATTCCGCCTCGCCCGCATGGGGACAATTGTCAACAAATCGGCGCAGCGCCTTAGCGTGATTTTGCGGATTCTTGGGCGTCGACCACACTGATTTTTGGCAACCACCCCGACCATGCCCACAACGGATCATCCCCCAGCAATGCCCTTTGGCCGATTTGATCACCGTCCATCTCTTGCTTCGCGCATACTCGAGTGCGGCCTGAATTTCCTTATTAGGATGCCTTGCCATGCGCTGGGCTCCACGCTGCCAAGTATATCGCAACCGATTGCGCGGCGATAGACCGCGGCGTCATTTCCCTTTCTTCTTCTCCCCGCACAGTTCCAGCATCGCGTCCGCGAACGCGCCGCCGATGCGTAGCATCGTTTTCGGGCTGCCGAGGTAGTGGTATGGGAAGTCGCTGCCGACTTTGTTCCAGGCGTCGATGTTCTCACGCCACCCCTTCTTAAACACCGCTTCGGCTTCGAGGTCCCACAGAACATCGGTTTTCACGACCGCGACATTCCCCTTGAACTCCGGCACTTCCAGCACGGCGGCCTGGGCGGCCTTGAATTTTTTGACACCGCCGCTCGCGTTCTTGCCGTCCACGCCCATCTCGCCGATCACGAACGGCAGCTTCGGCGACTTGAGGTCCTTGCGAACGTCGCGGATGAAATGAGCCATGTTGACGGCATACTCGGACGTCGCGGTCGCATTGATCATGTCGTTCCAGCCCTGGAACCAGACGAAGCCAGCGATCTCGTAGCCCTGGTCCGCATAGTCGGGAAAGTTTGCCTTGATGTCCTTGAGAGTGCTGTTGATTTCGTCGAACATGGCGCGATACGAGGCACCGAACGGCGCCTTGATGTTGTCCATCGTTGCCTTCGGATTCTTCTTTTGCACGTCCGTGAGCATCTTGGCAAGTACCTCCTGCGGCGGGAAGCCGGCGCTCGGAGAACGGAAATCGCGATACAAACTCCGGCCGCCCCAGGCGCTCTTGATGAGCAGCACCTGGCCGGGATAGTGGTCCCCCATGCGGATGCCGAACTCGAGCTCGGGGCCGATCGATTTGGGTTTGTGATAGCCGACGGTGAGCTTGCCCTTGAGGTCGTGGTAGCGGATCCACACGTCATCGCGCTCGATCCACTTGCCCTCTTTCTGCAGATGCTTGTACAAAGCGCTCGTGGCGGGTTCCTTGAGCTGATTCTCGATCACGGACACCTTTGCTTTGCCTTCCATGTTCGACTGGCCCGCGAGGATGAAGACCTTCACCGGCGGTCGCTTCTCCTGGGCAAAGGCGACGATCGGCAGGCAGAGAATCAGGATTGCGGCAAGAGCCCTGGACATGACCATTCCTTTCGTGTGTCTGTTCGTTAGTTCTCGCTGGCGGCGGCGTAACGATGCGTTGGCGTTGGGCGACCGGGGCGGAAGCTTTGCGTCTTCGCGTCCGATTGCCGGGCGGAGCGGGCAGCGCAGGCGGCGTTGATCACTTTTTCGACGTGCTGCTGCAACACGGCGGGATCGATGGCGACACGGGCGTTGACGATCAAATCGGTCTCCTTCACCTGGCAGCGCGAGGGCAACGACAGCGCCGCCTCGCCACCGGAGTGGACCAGATTTGCGACGCCGAAGAAGCCTTCCCACAGGCCGATCGCCTTCAAATGCGCGACTTCCGCGCCGCTGCCGGCGAGCGACTTCTGGATGCCATCGACCACATCGAGCAGCAGCCGATCGAGATCGAATGGCTGGTCGGCACTCACGCGCACGCTCGTGTTCAGCCAGCCCAACTCCGCTTCCCCCTCGGCGTACGTGTCGTAATCGATGTCGAGGATCTTGCGGCCAAAATTGCCTTGCTGATTCAGCAATTCCTGCACGGCTTCGAAGCCTTGCCCCGTCTTTGCCGACACGCGCATCACCGGCACGCCGGGAAACTGCTTGGCGACGAGTTGTGCGATCTCCTCGATCTGCTCGGCGCTTAACTCGTCGACGCGGTTGAGCAGGACCGCATCGGCCTCCTCGAGCTGTTTGCGAAAGATGTACGCGGCTTTAGGGGAAAATCCCGAGCCGCTCTCGCCACGCAAAATCTTGAGGCCATGGCTCGGCTTGAACAGCACCGGAAACGGCGCGACGCTGAACCGTTTGCCATACAGATCCTTGAGCGGCTGCACGACGGTCGCGACGAGATCAGTGCAACTGCCGACCGGCTCCGCGAGGATGACGTCGGGCTGTTGCGACACTTCGAGCGAGCCGACCTTGCCGAGCAGGTCGTCGAACTTGCAGCAGAAGCAGGCGCCGGCGACTTCCTCAACGGGGAAGCCCTGTTCGCGCAGGCTGTGCGTGTCGACGAGATCCTGGGCCTGATCGTTGGTGACGATGCCGACGCGTTTGCCCAGGGACATGTAGTGGCGGGCGAGGCGGGCCATCGCGGTGGTCTTGCCGGCCCCGAGAAAGCCGCCGAGCATGATAAAGCGGATGGTGGACATGGTGGTTCCTTTTTTCCTTTTACTTTACGCCTTGCTCCGCCACGCGTCTCGCGATCGCCTCGCCGACGGCTTGCGTCGTAGCCGACCCGCCCTGGTCGACGGGCAGCGTCTTGCCCTCCGCCAGCACGTCGGCGACCGCGCGCTGGATGCGGCGCGCGCCTTGCAATAACGCCTCGTTGTCGTGACGGCGTCCCAGCCAGTCGAGCATCATGCCAGCGGAGAGAAT
>DASRSQ010000033.1:0-5487 GCA_035656475.1 Gemmataceae bacterium
GGGGGGCGGACAGTATCCAGATTCGGAAACCGAATCTTGTCCGCCCGCCTGTACGAGGCGGGGCTAAACGATAGCGTCACGTTGGAGATACGCATGACCCCGCGCGAGATTGTCGCCGAGCTGGATAAATACATCGTCGGCCAGGACGCCGCCAAGAAAGCTGTCGCCATTGCCATCCGCAATCGCTGGCGCCGGCAACAGCTGCCTCCCGAGCTGCGCAAGGATGTCACTCCCAAGAACATCATCATGATCGGCCCCACCGGCGTCGGCAAAACCGAGATCGCCCGCCGGCTGGCCCAGCTCGTCGGCGCGCCTTTCCTCAAGATCGAGGCGACCAAGTACACCGAGGTCGGCTACGTCGGCCGCGACGTCGAAAGCATGATCCGCGATATCACCGAGTCCGGCATCGGCATGGTCAAGGCGGAACAACGTCGGCTCGTGGAAACGCAGGCCACCGAACGCGTCAACGAACGCCTGCTCGACCTCCTCTTACCCGATTCCCCCAGCGGCGAGGACGAAGACGTTCCCGATTTTGAGGAGAACGGAGACGAGGAAGAACGCGATCGCAAGAAGCGCCAGCGCGAGGACAAGGCTCGCGCCAAGCGGTCACGCGACAAGATGAAGGCTCGCCTCGAAGCCGGCGAGCTCGAGGAGCGCAAGGTCGAGCTGACCGTCGAAGCCAAGGCGGTCCCCGTGCAGATCTTCTCCAACCTTGGCATGGAGAACATGGATGTCGACTTCCAGAACATGTTCGACAAGATCATGCCGAAACAGAACCAGAATCGGCAGGTCACGATCAAGGAAGCTCGCAAGATCTTGATGGAACAGGAAACCGAGGCCCTCATCGACCGCCAGACCGTCACCGAGAAGGCCATCGCCCTCGTCGAAAACCACGGCATCATCTTCATCGACGAGCTCGACAAGGTGTGCGGCCCCTCGAGCTCGCACGGCCCGGACGTCTCCCGGCAAGGCGTGCAGCGCGACCTGTTGCCCGTGGTCGAGGGAACGACGGTCAACACGCGCTATGGTCCGGTGCGCACGGATCACATTCTGTTCATCGCGGCCGGCGCGTTCCACGTGTCGAAGCCGGCGGATTTGATGCCGGAGTTGCAGGGCCGTTTCCCGATCCGCGTCGAGCTGACCGATCTCAAGAAGGAAGATTTCTTGCGCATCCTGACCGAGCCCAAGCATTCGCTGACCAAGCAATACGCCGAGTTGCTGGCGACCGAAGGGGTGCAACTCACGTTTACGCCCGACGGCATCGAGACGTTGGCCGACATCGCGTTCGACGTGAATCGCATCACGCAGAACATCGGGGCGCGACGATTGCACACGATCCTGGAGCGCGTGGTGGAAGAGATCAGCTACGAGGGCCCGGACCTGCCGAACAAAAACGTGTCAATCGACGCCGCGTATGTGCGCGGCCGATTGTCAGAGATCATCGAGAAGGAGGATCTGACGAAGTTCATCCTGTAGCCCCGGAAGTGAACGCCATGAACGAAGTCCACATCGAACCGGCCGCGAGCAGTCCGCTCGCCGTCGTCCGCCGGCAATGCAGCTTCCAGGACTTCGGCAAAGTCATTCCCGACGCCTGCGGCGTCGTGTGGAACGTCATCAGGGAGGAGAAAGTGCCCGGCGCCGGCAGACATGTCGCGCTCGATCTCGACGACGTGTGCAACCTCGAAGTCGGCGTCGAACTGCAGGCGCCATGGGCCGGGCACGGCGAAGTCTTCGGTAGCGCGACGCCTGCGGGGAGGGTCGCCACGGCGACCCATTTCGGGCCTTACCACCAGCTCGCCACTTCTCATCAGGCGATTCGCCAGTGGTGCGTCGCCAACGGTCACGCGCTTGCGGGGCCCAGCTGGGAACTTTACGGCCACTGGCTCCACGAGTGGTGCGACGACCCGAGCAAGATCCGCACCGATGTCTACTATTTGCTGAAGTCTTAGGCGGGAAATGGCGTATGGCGGCAGGTCCGCAAGCTCACGTAATTGGGCAGTTCCTCGGGAGGGAGCCTGCCGAGCATCTCTGAGCGGGATGGGACGCCAGGATTTGAACCAGGACAGTCCGCGACGTTGGTTCAGCCTGATTGCCCGGGGATCTGTCTACAATATTCAATGTTAATCGCGACCGCGTCATCACATCGCCGACAATTGGACCGGTTGCGATGCGCTTACTGCTGCGAACGCAAATACAATGTTGGAACGGGCCAATGGCCCCGGCTCCTTTGGAAGAAATGAGGCAGAACTCGTATGGGAAGAATTTTCGAGAAGCGCAAACACGCGATCTTCAAGACCGCCGCGCAAAACTCAAAGCTCTATTCCAAGTACAGCAAACAGCTGTACATGGCGGCCAAGAATGGCGTGCCCGACCCGGAGGCCAATCCGGTTCTGCGCAGCCTGGTTGAAAAAGCCAAGCGAGAAAATGTTCCGAGCCATGTGATCGACAAGGCAATTCAGAAAGCCGCTGGCACGGGAGGCGAGGACTTTCAGCCGGTGCGTTATGAGGGGTTTGGTCCCGGCGGCGCCCTGGTCATTGTCGATTGCTTGACCGACAACAATACGCGAACCATCTCCGATATTCGCAGTTGCTTCACCAAGACCGGGTCCAAATTGGCTGGCAGCGGGTCCGTCGTCATGTCGTTTGATCACCTGGCGGTGCTTTCATTCAAGGGGAACAGCGAGGAGAAAGTGCTGGAGGCCATGTTCGCTGCGGATGTCGCCGTCGAAGATGTCGAGAGCAAGGATGGGCACATCACGGTTTTCGTCCCACCTGCCGAGTTCTACAAGGCCAAGACGGCTTTGCTCGAGGCGTTCCCGGGCCTTGAATTCGAGGTCCAGGAAATCACCTTCCTTCCGCAAGCAAGTAAGACGCTCAGCGGAGAAGAGCTGGCCTCGTTCGAGAGATTTCTGGGCATGCTAAACGATTGCGATGACGTGCAGGAAATCTACCACAACGTTGCTCTTCCGAGCTAATTCGTCGCCATCGTCTCCCCTGCAATACGCAGCGTGATATTCCAACATGGCTCGTCCCACAATGGGATTCGTAATCGAAATGATTGCTGGTTCCGCGGTGAATGAACCTTTCGCGCTCAGCGTCTACCACCTGAACGCCCCTACCCGTGAGAAATGCATGAAATCCGCGCTTCGTGCTGGACGCGCCAATTGGGCGCGGTAGCATGATGCGCACAGCTACTCACCACTGCAACGGAGGTTCACCGATGAAGCGCAGCCTGTTCCTCGCCTGCGTCGCCCTGATTGGCCTGTCGGCGTTTGCCCGGGCCGATGAAGGCAATCCGAAAATCACCAAGATTGAAACCATCGCCTTCGGCCCCAACGGGCTCCTCGTGATCGGCGGCAACGCCCAGGTCGTCACCGTCGATACCGGCGACACCAAGGAATCCGCCTGGAGCAAGAAAGAAATCGCCAACATCGACACCGCCCTCGCCGGCAAGCTCGGCCTGACCGTCAAAGATATCGAGGTCAAGAAGATTGCCGTCAATCCCGCCTCGAAGAAGCTCTACGTCGCGGTCCGCCTGCTCAAGGGCCCGCAGGACGTCATCCTCACCGTCGATGGCTCGGGCAAGATCGCCGAGTTCTCGCTCGACAAGGTCAAGTTCGAACGCTACCCGCTCAAGACGACCAAGGACGTCACTCGCATCACCGACGTCTGCTTCGTCGGCAAGAACATCGTCGCTGCCACCCAGGCCGGTGATACCTTCGATTCCCGCGTCTTCACCATCACCCCCGGCAGCAAGGACACGAGCCCCGTCTCGGTCAGCACCGAAACCTTCCACACCGGCCACAACAAGTGGGAGACCAAGGCCCCCATCATCTGCCTGATGCCGTACGAAGAATCGGGCAAGCCCGCCGTCGTCGGCTCGTTCACCTGCACCCCGATCGTCCGCTACAGCCTGGATGACCTCAAGCCGTCGGCCAAGGTCCTGGGCACCAGCGTCGTCGAGCTCGGCCAGGGCAACACCCCGCGCAGTATGTTCAGCTATGAAAAGGACGGCAAGCGCTACATCCTCGTCAACGCCGCCCGCAACAACAAGAAGCCGGCCTTCGGCCCCAGCGGCTACTGGGCCGCCCGCGTCGATCACGACCTGCTCAAGGAAACCACCAACGTCAACCAGAAGGCTCTCTGGCGCGTCAAGGGCAAGAATTTCGAGCCCGCCACCGACCGCGTCATGATCGCCCCGGAATACTTCGGCGTCTACCAGATGGCGAAGCTCAGCGACACGCAAGCCGTCGTCATCCGTGAAGAGAAGAACGGCGGCTTCGCTCTCCGCGTCCTCGCACTGCCGTAATGCAATTTGCCTGACCAGAAGAAGCCCAGGGGTAAGCGTACTCGCGAGCCCCTGGGATCTTTCAATCATCAGGGTGATTCCATGACATCCCTTCTCTGCCTGAGCGCCCTGTTGATCGCACAACCGTCCGACACGCTCAAATTCCGCGAAGGCCGCGAAGTCGTCGCGCATCTGCCCGCGGACGCCAAGCTGCCAATGGGTCGCATCGCGCCAGAAGACGGCGAAAAGCTGCTGTCCGTATCGCTGGTCCCCGACGACACCAAGAAGCCCGGCCCCGCCATGATCGGCGCCTACGAACGCAAGGCCGACGATCTCATCTTCACGCCACGTTTTGGCTTCAGCGCCGGCCAGACGTATCGCGCCACGCTGCACACCGCTAAACCGATCACGCTCGACTATCGCGCGCCCGATGCCGCCGCCAAGGCGCCGCCGCGCGTCCTCAAGATTTATCCGACCAACGATGTACTCCCCGCCAACGTGCTGCGCTTTTACATCTATTTCGACCGCCCCATGCGTGGCGGCCGCGAGATCTTCGACCAGATTGTGCTCATCGACGACAAGGGCAAGGTCATCGACGAACCCTGGCTCATCGACGAGATCTGGGACGAAGCCAACAACTGCCTGATCATCTACATCCAGCCTGGCCGCATCAAATGGGGCGTCATGCTCCGCGAAGTGCTCGGCCCCGTCTTCTTTCCAAAGCGCGAATATTCCCTCGTCGTCCGTGGCTCGGTCGCCGACCGCGAAGGGAACAAGATCGGCAAGGACATCGTCAAGAAATTCCGCACCACCGCCGAGGATCGCGTCCGCGTCGATCTCAGCGAGTGGAAACTGCTCGCTGCCCGCGCCGGCACGAAGGAACGTTTGAGCGTGACGTTGCCGAAAACCTTCGATCATCGCAACCTGCAGCGCTATTTGACGGTGAAGGACGACCGGTCCAACACGGTCGAAGGCTCGATCGAGGTCGCGAAGGACGGCCGGAGCTGGGCGTTCTCGCCGAAGGCGAACTGGCGCGCCGCCGACTACTATCTCTTCGTCGATCCCCTTCTCGAAGACGTCGCCGGCAACAACCCGCTGCGCGCGTTCGACTTCGACCTCAAGGCGCCCAAGCTGCCCGAGCAGAACCTGCGGTTGCAGTTTTCGGTGAAGTAGTTACCGACATTCAGAATAGCTATGCG
>DASRSQ010000034.1:0-2519 GCA_035656475.1 Gemmataceae bacterium
GGACGTACTCCTCCAGATTGTAGAACATCACTATCCGCCGCCGCCGGCGGCGAAGCGTGCATTTTTGGGCATGCCGCAGGTGCGGCGATGAGCCTCTAGACGCTTGCCGAACTTCCCCTGCGGCGTGCCACGCCGTTTCTGACCATCGGCACGAGGGTCGTGAACAACGCCCAGGCAAGGATGAGTCCCACCATGGACATGACCGCCATGTTGATCGGCCCGGCGAAGAAGGTGCCGAATTCGCCTCCCGACAGCACCAGGGCGCGCCGGAAGTTGACCTCGACCATCGGCCCCAGGATGAAGCCGAGGATGAGCGGCGCCGACGGGAATTTGAGCATCGTCATCACGCAACCGATGGTGGCGAAGGCGAGGGTCATCCAGACATCGAACGTGTTGTTGTTTATCGACATGACGCCGATGCACACGAATACCAGGACCGACGGGTAAAGGTACTTGTAGGGGATCGCCAGAATCCTCACCCAGATGCCGATGAGCGGGATGTTGAGCACGAGGAGCATCAGGTTTCCGACCCAGAAGCTCATGACCAGGCCCCAGAACACATCGGGGTGGTCGGAAATCATGCGCGGCCCCGGCGTGATGCCGTGCAGCATCAGAATGCCGATCATGATCGCCATGGACGGGGTGCCGGGAATGCCCAGCGACATCGTCGGAATGAAGGCGGTCTGGTCGGCGGCATTGTTGGCGGCCTCCGGTCCTGCGACACCTTCGATGGCGCCATTGCCGAACCGCGACGGATCCTTGGCGAGCTTCTTTTCGGCGGTATAGGTCATATAGGCCGCGAGCAGGCCGCCGGTCCCGGGAAGCGCACCGAAGAAGGAGCCGAATGCGGAGCCGCGCAAGATCGGCATCCACGACCGTTTCAATTCTCCCTTCTCCGGGATCATCGATCGCATCGTCACGCCCTTGGAATCGACCTTGCGGTCGGCCGATCCCGGAATACTGAAGACGATCTCGGCAATGCCGAACAGCCCCATCGCGAGTGCAACCAGGCTCACGCCTTCAACCAGCGATTCAATGCCAAAGGTGTAGCGGTAAACGCCGCTGTATGCATCGGCGCCAACCAGGCCGAATGCAACGCCCAGCAGCGCCGAGGCGAGGCCCTTCAGTGGCGAGCCCGGAGACACCATCGCCGCCGAAATGAGACCCAGCATCATCAGCGAAAAATATTCGGTATCGCCGAAGTTGAGCGCGTACTCCGATATCATCGGCGAGAAAACCATCATGATGGCGATGCCGATCGAGGCGCCCACGAAGCTCGCAACCGTCGTGATCATCAGCGCCACACCGGCGCGACCCTGCTTGGCCATCGGGTAGCCGTCGAGACAGGCAACGGCGTTGGACGGCGTTCCGGGAAGATTCAGCAGGATCGAGGCGATCGATCCACCGTAGGCGGTGCCGTAGTAAATGCCGGCCAGCATGATGATGGCCGCGAGCGGATCCAGATAGAACGTTATCGGATACAGCATCGAGATTGCTGCAAGCACCCCGATGCCGGGGATCGCGCCGAGCAATGTTCCCAGCGCCACACCGGCGAAGCAGTAGAACAGGTTGCTGACCGAAAGGGCGTGAGAAAGCCCGAGCAGGATATTGGAGCCCATCAGATCGAACATGGCGTCACCACGACCAGGGGAAGATCTTGAAGCGCATCCCCAGACCGAAAACGAAGATGCTGACCGTCAGGACGGCGAGGACGAGCGCCAGGACGAGCGCAGGCACGATCTTGACGGGCTTTTCGGCGGTGGCGGAGACCAGCGTCACGATGAAGACGGCTGCCACCAGCCCCAGCCATTCAATGGTGAGGGCGAAACCGGCGAGCGCAAGCATGACGCTCAGATAGGGCCGCAGGGCAGGAAACTCGATGGTTCCACTGCGAAAGAACGCCATTATCGTGATGCACAGGCCGATAACGGCAAGAATGGATCCAACGGCCACCGGCAACATTCCGGCCGCCATGTAAGTGAAGGTGCCGAGTGGATAGTTGGCCAGGGCGTAACCGGCAAATGCCGCCCCGAACACGATGAGTGTGGCGCCGCCAACCAGATCCCGTTGATCGATTCGAGCCATTGCTGTGTCGTTCCGCGGTTGTCGTTCAGTCGAGGATATCGCGCCGGGGGCGGGCCGGCATGGCAACGGGCCGCCAGGACATACCAATCGGCACATCCAGGCGGCCCAGGGCGCCCTACTGCGCGGTGATGCCGGTTTCTATCGACAGGTCGATCACCCGCTGGACTTCAGTCTTGACCACATCGCCGAACTCGCTCGGGGTCAGCGCCCTGACCGAGGCACCTGCCCGCGCCGCCATTTCAACGAACTCGTCCGATGCCGTGATCTCGTTGATGGCCTGATTCATCTTCTCGACGATGTCGGCGGGGGTTCCATTCGGAGCAAAGATTCCCCACCAGGCATGCGATTCAAGATCGACGCCAAGAGATTTCAGCGTCGGTGCCTGAGGCGCGTATTGGGACGCACCCTCGCCCAGATAGGCGAGAACCTTCACC
>DASRSQ010000035.1:0-5669 GCA_035656475.1 Gemmataceae bacterium
CGGCGACAAGGGGCCGCAGGAGTTGACGTGCAAGAAGCTCACCATCGTTAACGCCGACGGCAAGCCGCGCATGGTCCTGACCTACAGCGAAAGCGGCGGCGTCATCCACGTCATGAGCACCGAAGGGAAGAAGCTCGCTACCATCGGCGGCGAAAAATTCGGCGGCATTTTCCGCCTCTATGGCCCCGATGAAAAACGCTCCCTGATCCTCGGCAATAACAAGGACGGCTGCCAAATCAATGTCTGCGATGCCGATGGTAACTTCCGCGCCTACCTAGGCGTCGATGGCGCCAAGGAAGGCTATCTCACCCTCAAGAACAGCAAGGACAAGACCACTCTCTACTGCGGCGAAGATGACGACGGCGGACTCATCCGCGCTTATGGCCACGACGGCAAGGAACGCGCCTTCTTCGGCGTCGGCGCCAAAGGCGGAGACGGTCTCATCATGCTCTATGGCACCGACGGCAAACGCCGACACTGGCTCGGCAGCGAAAACGACATCTCTTCCCACTACATCTATTCCACCGGCGGCGTCCTCCAGCACGAAATCCGCGGCGGCAAAACGGGCTCCTACCACACCATGATGTCTAAGGACGGCCAGAGCATCATCTCCACCATCGGCGCCTCCAACGATTCCGGCGAAGGAATCCTTCGCCTCAATACCGTCAAAGGCAAGACCGTCGCTTATCTCGGCTCCAACAAGAATAACACCGGCGGCCTCATCCTCCTCAATACCCCCGAAGATTCCAGCCGCGTCGTTATCGGTATCGATGCCAACGGCGTCGGCTTCGGCGAGGGACGCGACGCAGACAATGTCGTCCGCCGGTCGCTGCGCTGAACCTCGGGCAATCTCGGCGCAGGCCTGACTCGGATTCGCGCTCCCTCGTCTAAGCCTTGACGGGACACGAGGGCGTATTCGGGCCAGGCCTGTGTTCTTTCCGCTCACCTGATTCGGGCCACGCCAATTCGCCCTAACTTCAACTGCTTGCGACTGGAAGAGTTAGCTTGGTCGTGCGTCGTCGCACGAGGACGGTACGCGACCTGCCTGAGGTGAAGGGGAGAGTTTGCGAGCGGAAGGAGGTGGGCCATGAAGAGGGGTATGCTGCGATTGGCTCTGTTTGCCACCGTCATCGCGACGTTGGCGTTGCTCTTTGGGAGCACCACGTCTGCACAGGACCCAAATCTGCCGCCAAGCTACGGTGCGGTCGCACTGAAAGCAGGCTTCCTGCCTGACCCGGTCGTGGTCAACGTTGTCGCAGGAGGCATGATCCACACCAATCTCGGCGGCGTCAATGCCTATGTTGCACGAAACCCGGACTTTCGCGTCTACTACAGCGCAGGCAACAATCCGTTGACCTTCTTTGTGCGGTCGGCATCGGATACGACCTTGCTGATCAACCTGCCGAACGGCACCTGGATCGCGGACGATGATTCGGACGGCAACCTCAATCCGAGAATCCGCCTGCCGAATCCGCCATCGGGCCGTTATGACATCTGGGTCGGCACGTTTGCACCTGCGACGGCCCCCGCCGTTCTGTTTGTGACCGAACGGCGGTGAGAGTGCGAACTGTCACGAGCACGATCGCATAGCCGGGAGGGCGAGGCTCCGCCCAAGCCTTGAAGTTTCAGCGACTTCATGGCTCGGCAGGAGCCTCGCCCTCCCGTAGTTCGCGCTGCGGTGAAACCGCAACGTCATTCGCTACTTGATCGGTACTTCATAAGTGATCGCGCCGAGTACGGTCCCTTCCTTCTTGCCGTGACAGACCGCACATTGCTGCAGCACGACGGGCACCACGGTCGCGGCACGAAGCACGTCCTTGCCGTCGACCTTGGCGATCTCCTCGTAGTAACCTTTGCCGGCCTTGATCTCGGCCACGGCCTTCTTCTCGAACTCGGTCTTGGCGACATTGGCCTTGTTCTTGGGCTTGCCGGTCGCATCGAGCAGTCGGGAGTGATGCCAGCCCTTCTTGTGCATCGCCTGGAAGACCTCCTTCGCCACCGTGGCGGCCGGATTGCTGGCCTGGTCGGCGACATACGTGTTGGTGATGCTGACGACGGCATTCTTGTAGAGATCGTCCAGCATTTTGACCTGTTCGCGCGCACGCTCCACCGCCGCCTTGTCCGGACCCTTCGCATCCTGCGCCGGCGCGTCATCACGCAGCGCCAGGCAGGCGAGTCCGACGCCGGCGCTCGTCAGCAATAATCCTCGCACCAATCGCTTCATGGCAAAACTCCTCAATGTGGCAACAAGACCCCGTCCGCAACCGTTGCGGCAATATCGGATATATATATCCAATTTACACGCGTGGCAAGAGATTTCTGAATGATCGCGCCATTCACGATGTCGCGCTCGCATGAGACAACGTGCGCTAAACCGCCGAGCGGACGATGATGCCGCCCGTCGCGCCCACACGTCGCGCTATGACATCGCCGATTTCTTTGGCTTGCGCCCGCGCATCTCCTCACGGCTGATGTCGAGGACCTGGAGGAAATGATTGTAGACGTCGCGGATGAAAATCTCTTCGTTGAAGACTTCCAGGTCGCGCACCCGGGCGATGCGTTTGGTGCTCTCGTCGAGCAAGTCGTGAATCGCGGGCATCTGAAACTGATTGAGGACAGGCCGCAGCGCCGCCACGGCGGAGGAGCGGTCGACCTTCAGGAACAATTCGAAGAACGACTTGAACAGGCCGAAGTGGGCCGCCTCGTCCACGGAGACCAGGGCGAGTACCTTGTCGAGAGCGGGGTCGCCTCCTTTTTCCTGCACGCGCTTGCGCAGGTTGCGATAGTTGATGAAGGTCGCGTGCTCCTGCACCATGGCGTAGGCGAGCATGCCCAGCGCGCTGTCATGGGGCAGGTTCCATTCGCGCTCGAAGACTTTCTTCTCGAGATCGGCCATGTACGATTCGGAGCGATGCCCCGATCGAAGAAGCCAGTCGCTCAGGGCCAGCGAATGCTTGGATTCCTCGTAGCCCCAGTTGGCGTAGAACCAGGTCCGGCCCCGGCTATGACGGACGACGGGCAGGACCTTGCTGACGTAGTCGGGCAGGTAGAGCTCGACGCAGCAAAAGGTTTCCACCACGTCGGCGATGGCAGGATCGAGGTTGCGGTTGCACTGGTCCCATGGCACGTCATCGCGCACGCGCCAGCGCCGCTTGCGCTCGGCGGTGTCGAAGAAATCGCGGTAGATGCGCCACAACGTTCCTTCCAGTTCAGGGCTGCTGGCGGGGTCGGAAGTGCTCATGGACAGTCCTTTGCGAAAGCCGATGGCGTCGAGGCGAGCGGTGCATGCTCGCATCTGGAGAGTTTACCTATTGTTATCCGGATCGAAATCATTGGCCAGCGGTTAACGATTTTGCTCCCGCCTCCTCGATCGGAGAAGATTCGATTTCCGCGCTTGCGGGAGTGGGCAGGCGATAGAAGAAGAAAAAAAGGTAGAGGGCCAGAATCGCGGCGAAGAAGCACCAGACCGAGACGAAGGCGTAGTGGTAGAAGACTGCCGCCACCAGCGCGGAGAGGCCGAGCACCAAACCCGGAATGCGTCCCCACTTTTCCGAGCCAAAAATAGGCGGCAAGGCCACGGATAGGAGATACAGAATGCGCAGCGGACCGCGGTCGATGTAATCGTAAATCGCCAGGCTGTCGTACTGATATTGCACGGAATGATGCTCGACACGCACGTCAAGCACGTTGTTCGGGCCAACCAACAGGGGATAGTAAAGGATCCAGAACCAAGCCGACGCGGCAACGGTCATGGCGGCGAAAATCCAGCGGCGACGCCGTTCGGGTTCCATGATCGTCGTCAGCAGCGGAAACCAGAATGGCCAAAACGCCAGGGCGAAGAAGAGGAAGAAAAGCGATGCATTCCGCTTCTGCTCGGCATCACCGTGGTGCAGCGCCGTCCAGACAAATCCCTCGCCAATCTGCTGGATGCCGAAAAACAGCGGCACGGCGGCGAGTCCGAGATATCGCGGCTGCTTGCGTGCAGCGCTATAGATGCAATAGGCGCCGGCAGGAATCAATACCCCGCCGGCGGCGAAACTTGCCTCCGCGGAAAAACACACACGCAACTCCAGAAAAAGCAGGTAACCGGTAGCAGGCAGCCAAATGCACCAATCTGGCTAACGGCTACCGGCTGCCTGCTCTAGATCAAGTATCCGAAATCGTCACGGAATTGTTGCGGACTCAGCTTTGCGACGGCCGCCAGCTTTGCCAGCATCTCTTCATTCTCGAAATCGCGCTTCTCCAGGCGAATCATGTAGCGCCGGGCGACTTCGAAGCCTTCGCCGCGCACGTTGACCAGACGCGTCTTCATCCTTTTGGTTTCGGGATCGAGCATGTCCTCGAATTTCATCGGCTTCATGCTCCCCTGGATGAAGCCAATGACCGCGCCGAAGTGCGTCGCGTCCTCCCCCAGCAGGAATTTGACGGCGCTATAACCCAGATCGCGCGTGTACTCCGCGTCGAACGGGATCGGGTCGGCACAACGCAATTCGTAACCCAGGTCCTTAGCGATGAACGGCACCTCGTGTCCGTATGGCTTCACGGTCAGCCCGAGAATCTCATGCAGCGGACGGGATCGCTTCGGGTCCGCTGACAGCCGCTCGGTGAGCAGATCGCGCACCAACTCACCGAAGGCGATCTCAGCCATGGTCAAGTTGCCGAAATCGTCCACTTTGTACGTTCCGTACTTGCCGTTCGTGCGTTCCAGAATTTTCGGCAACTCGTCCTTCACCGATTCGATGAGTCCTTCGGCGAGCACGACGACGCCGTAGGCCTTGCCATTGGCGATGCGCTTGATGATCGAGCCGAGCACGGTGTCGCAGAGATGCTTGAAGGTGATCTTGTTGGGCTT
This sequence comes from Gemmataceae bacterium, assembly GCA_035656475.1. GTDB lineage: Bacteria > Planctomycetota > Planctomycetia > Gemmatales > Gemmataceae > SIAQ01. The sequence goes on from DASRSQ010000035.1 coordinate 4,853, forward strand.
GCCGTTGGCGCCGATGCCAAACTCTTCGGGGATGATGGTGAGCGTGGCCGCGGCGGCCTTGCCGATGCCGAGGGCGAGATGGCCGGCGGCGCGGCCCATGCAGACGACAAGATACCAGCGCGACGTGGTGCGCGCGTCTTCCGCGAGGTTGCGCACGGTACTGGTCCCGAAATGCCGGGCCGTCTCGAAGCCGAAGGTCGGCGTCGAGCCCGGCAGTGGCAAGTCGTTGTCGATCGTCTTGGGCACATGGGCGACGCGCAGATAGCCGCCGGAGTTCTTGAAATGCTGATACATCTGGCTGGCGGAGTAGGCGGTATCATCGCCGCCGATGCTGACCAGGGCGTCGATTTCGAGCGTCTTGAAGACGCGCATCACCTGGTCCATGTCCTCTTTTTTCTTGGTCGGGTTGGTGCGCGACGTTCCCAGGAGCGAGCCGCCGCGGATGTATTGTGCCGCCACGGAATGGCGGGGCAGGAAGCGGATATGGCTCGGATTGCCTCTTTCGAGTTTTTCGAGAAAGCCCTCGTAGGAGTTATTGTCCATGAGGGAGCGGAGTTGGTTGAGCGAATCGGGCTTGACCATCCACTTGTACCCGTCTTCGATGCCGAAGACTTCGATGCCGCGATTGGTCGCTTCGATGGTGACGGCACTGATGACGCCATTGATACCGGGAGCGGGACCGCCGCCAACCACGAGGGCCAAACGCCGAAACGGGGAACTGATCGCCATGGAGAAAACCTCGAGAATCGGAACAACGGCAAGGTCGTTGCCGCCGAGGCATTTTATTTATCCAGGCGAAATCGTTTAGCCCCGCCTC
>DASRSQ010000036.1:0-9781 GCA_035656475.1 Gemmataceae bacterium
TGGTACCAGGCCTACGGCGGCGGCGGGAACTGGTCGCACAGCCACGGCGAGCCATTCCTCCTGCGCAGCTATGCGGGCAATACCGACAAGCTTGCGGGACTCGTCGAACAGATGCTCGCCGGCAAGGAAGTGCTCGCCCCATGCATGGTCGATGGCAACAAGGAAGACCTGCACAATCGCCGGGGTAAGATCCAGCGGCTCAAGGCGAGCCTCAAGATTCAAGACTACAATCCCAAACGCGATTTCGCCGGCTGGGGCGGCGAGGACTTCCGCCGATTGCAAGGCATGCCGGGCTTCACGCACATCTCCCCGGTGGGCCGCGTCGATCCCGAAGCGCAGGCGATCAGCGTCATCGATTTCGACAACGATGGCAAGCAAGACCTCTGCCTCATCGGCGGCAACCGCGTCATGCTGCTGCAAAACACCGGCGAGGCGATGAGCGAATCGATGCTCGCCGGCGTCTCCGGCGCCCGCTCCGCCGTCTGGGCCGACTACAACGGCGACGGCCTGCCCGATCTGCTCATCGCCACGCCCACCGGCCTCAAGCTGTTCACCAACCTCGGCAAATCAATGCGCGACGACAGCCAGCTCCTGCCGCCGATGCCGCCCGGCGCGCCGACCGCTGCGGCCTGGCTGGATTATGATGGCGACGGCAAGCCCGATCTCCTCGTCGCCCACGGCTATCACGGCCTGCGTCTCTATCGCAACATCGGATTCAAGGCCCCCGCCGCCCCCAAGGGCCCGAAGACGACCAAGTGGCACCACCTCGGCCCGCTCGACAACACCAACAATCTTGCCTTCAACAAGGTCTTCGAATGCGAAAAGAAGATCGATCTCAAGGCCGAGTACACCGGCAAGAACAAGCTCAAGATTCGCTGGCAGGAAAAGGATTTCGCCGATGGCGCCGTCAACGAGCTGTTGACCCACAACCCGGTCAAGCAGTGGGTCGCCTGCTGCCTGTACCGCGAGATCGAGGTCGAGGCAGACTGCGAAGTCCCCGCCAGCTTCGGCAGCGATGACACGCTCGTCGTTTGGCTCAACGGCCAGAAGATCATCGCCGATCCCACGCACCGCGGCTGCGCTCCGGATCAAAACCTCGCCAGCCTGAAGCTGAAGAAGGGCAAGAACCAGTTGCTGATCAAGATCGGCCAGGGGGACGGCGACTGGGCGTTCTACTTCAGCATGGCCCAGGCCCAGCCGCCGCTCGCCGTCGGCCAGGCGTTCGAAGATGTCTCGGCCAAGGTTGGCCTCGGCGACAAGGGGATCGGCGCCAACCTCAAGGGCGATTCGCTCACGATCTGCGATGTCAACGGCGACGGCCGCCCCGACTTCCTCTATGGCGCGGGCAGCGGTCTCCTCGTCCTCTCCGCAAAGAACGACAAGGGAGAGGCGACGTTCGTCGAGGCGAAGGATTCGGGCATCGCGTTCGCGCCGGGCAAGATCAATCCGGTGTTTGCCGATTTCGACAACGACGGCCATCCCGACCTGCTCGTCCCGCAGCGCGGCGGCGTCAAGCTGTTCAAGAACGACGGCAAGGGCCGCTTCACCGACGTCACCGCCAAGGCCGGCGATCTCGCGAAGTTTTCAGGCTGGGCCACGAGTGCCGCCTGGGGCGATGTCGACAACGACGGCCACCTCGACCTCGTCGTCGGCTGCCTGAAGGGCAGCAATCGCTATTATCGCAACAAGGGAGACGGCACCTTCGAGGACGCAACCGAGGCGATCGGCCTCAACCAGAAAATCTTCAACACCCAGGCGGTCAGCCTGGTCGACCTGCAAAACCGCGGCGTGCTCGATTTCATCTTCAACAACGAAGGTCAGGACTCCGTCGTCCTGCTTGGCAACCCGACGCAGTCGGGCAAGCGCGTCCCTTTGACGCTGACGATTGCGGGCAAGGACGGCCTGACGGGCAGCCACGTCGAACTGCTGGACAAGGCCGGCAAGCGCGTCGCCAGCACCTACATCTGCGGCGGTTCCGGCCGCGGCGGCCAGCAAGCCCCAACCGCCCGCTTCACACTCGATCCGGGCCAGTACCGCGTCAACGTCCGGCTCTCGAGCGGCGCGCTGTTGACGAAGGACATCACGCTCGGCGCCGACGCGATGCGCAGCAGGATCGACGAGTCGGCCAAGGCCGTGGCGGCGGGGACGGAGTGAACGCCGTGGAACGCATCAGCGAATCTCAGGCGATACCGGCTCGGCAATTTGTCCCGCTGGGGGCGCATGCCGATTCGTACGAGGACCGCTTATCGCAAGACCTGAGGTGGGCCTTGGCCGAAGGCAGCAGCTTCTTCGAGGGAAAAGGCGCCGTTCAGGAGACGTTGCGCAAGATCACGAAGAAGCTGAGCAGTCTCGGTATTCCCTATGCGGTGGTCGGCGGCATGGCATTGTTCAGCCACGGACTGCGACGCTTCACGGAGGATGTGGACATTCTTGTGACGCACGAGAGTTTGAAGGAGGTGCACAGGAACCTGGATGGGCTCGGCTACGTGCCGCCGTTCGAGGGAAGCAAGAACCTCCGCGACGCGGAGACTCGCGTGAAGATCGAGTTCCTGGTCACAGGAGCATATCCGGGCGACGGCAAGCCAAAACCGGTATCGTTTCCGGATCCCTCCGCAGTCTCTGTGGAAAAGGACGGCATTGCGTATGTGGCGTTGCCGACGCTGATTGAACTCAAGCTCGCCTCCGGGATGTCGAGCGCGGACAGAATGAAAGATTTGTCCGATGTTCTCGAACTAATTAAGACCCTCGATCTTCCCGAGAACATGGATGTTTCGCTCAATCCCTATGTGCGTGAGAAATATCAAGAGCTCTGGAAAGCCGCCCGACCTGCAAAGCGCTACATTCGGATCTGGCACAAAACAGCAGGCAGTCCAGAACAACTTGAACAAATGCTGCGCGACGGTGTGACGCTTAGCCCTAGCAGCAGTTCAGATGAATATGACTACTTGGTGACAACGGATTCAGAGGTCGCCAGGAAATACGACATGCATGATGAAGCCGAATTCCTGATCGATGGCGAAATCGCCGAGGGCAGTGGCGGGGGTGGGTGATGGCGTTCAGTCATAGCAGTGACTGGAACTTGATAGTCGTATTCGGCACGCTCAGCTTGGTTGCAGGCTGTGAGATCTCGGACCTTGTGGGCTTGGCATTTGCATGGACATTCTTGATCGCCTTGCTGTTGACCTTTGGAGTACAAGCTACCCTTGTGCAGGTCGCACAGCGATATAAGTCGACTACTGCGGACAAGCTTATGGGCATGCATGTACTGGTTTGTAGCTGGGCTTTTGTAGCCGCGCTGATTGTTGGTGCTTTAAGACTGGCGTATTTGCTCTGGTAATGATTACCCAAAGGAAGATGCACTAGTGAAAGCAATCATTCGAATCTCTACGTTTACGGCGGTGCTTCATTTTGCGTGTGCTGCGGCCCATGCCCAAACCTTCGAACCCTGGGCGACCTACCGCGGTAACCCGCAACGCTCGGCGAATACCGATGCCAAGGCCGGGCCTGCGGCTCCCAAGATTCTGTGGGCGCTGAAGGGCAAGGACAACTACATCGCGTCGCCGGTGGCAGTGGGCGACAAGCTCTACGTCTCCGGGCTCGGCGGCTTCAATCTTGGCAACCTCTCGTGCCTATCGACCGATGCCAATGTCAAGACGCGCACGCTCTGGTCGAAGACGACGCCGTTCCTGAAGTTGCCGACCGTGAGCAGTCCCGGCGTCTTCAAGAACTATCTCGTCTTTGGCGATGGCATGCATCAGACCAGCGGCGCCATGCTCTATTGCCTCGAACAGACCGCGGGCACGCCGATCTGGCGGCACACCGTCCCGGGCGATCTCGTGCACCTCGAAGGGTCACCGACGATCGTCGATGGCAAGGCATACATTGGCGGCGGCGCGGCCGGCGTTCTGTGCGTCGAGATCGACAAGGCCGAGGTCAACGGCAAGTCACATGACCTCGCCGGCCTACAGAAGCTGATGATCGCAAGCTGGAAGGAGCTGCAGGCGAAGTACGAGGTCGAGAAGAAGAAGGACCCGGTGTTCGCGATGCCGCCGTCGGAGGACCAGTTGCCCAAGGCGGAGCCGAAGCGCGTCTGGCAAGAAGGCAAGGAGAAGTGGCACGTCGACGCTCCCGTCGCCGTGGCCGGCGACAAGGTGCTGGCCGCGTCGGCATATCTCGACAAGGAACAGCTCGGCGAACGCGCCCTCTTCTGCCTGGATGCCAAGACCGGCAAACAAATCTGGAAGGCCCCGCTCAAACTCAATCCCTGGGGCGGCCCCTCCGTCCTGGGCGACACGGTCATCGTGTCCGGCAGCAGCATCGGCTACGACTTCCTCGCCCTCAAGGGCGCCAAGGGTTTCATCGCCGGCTACGACCTCAAGACCGGCAACCAGAAATGGCACAAGGACATCACGGGCGGCGTCGTTGCATGTGCGGCCCTCTCCGGTTCGTCCGCGGTGGTGAGCGCCACCGATGGCAAGGTCCGGGCCTTCGACGTCGCCACCGGCGAACGCCAGTGGATCTATGACGCGAAGATGCCGCTCTTCGCTCCCGTCGCGATTGCTAAGGACGTCGTGTACGCCGGCGACCTCAAGGGCGTCATCCATGCGATCGACCTGAAGACGGGCGCCGGCGCGTGGAAGCTCGACCTCGGCGCTGCCAAGGAAACCGAGGCGCCGGGCATGGTCTACGGCGGCCCCATCGTGCAAGGAGGCCGACTCTATGTGGCGACGTGCAACCTGCAGGGACCATTCGCGGGCAAGGAAACCGTAGTCGTTTGCATCGGCGAGAAGTAAATCATTTGCCACAGAGGACACAGAGATCACAGAGGAGAGGCAACGACGCGATTGAATTGAAGAGTTGTCTCTGTGCACTCTGTGTCCTCTGTGGCTAAATTCGAAGGAGCATCCATGAAGCGTATTGGCATTCTTGTCGTGATCGGTGCGGTGCTCGGTCTAGGTACCGCGATATCATCGCAGGAAAAGAAGGACGGCAAGTCCGGCGTCGCTGTCGACAAGGCGAAACGCACGATCACCATCGATGCCAAAATCGCGCCGCGCAAGCTTGCCCACCTCAAGGGGGAGATTTATCCGCTTGAGGTGATCGCGACCTGGGCCCATCCCAAGGGGAAGAAGGCTCACGAAACGATCGTCACCATCGACGATGCGGTCAAGCCGAGCGAAATCCACAAGGCCCTCGAATCGTTCGGCATCAAGGCGGGGAAGCCAGTGCAAGGCGAAGGCGAACCGATGGGGCCGGCGGTCAACATCTACTTCCTCATTCCTGATGCGAGCGGTATCGAGAAGAAGGTGACCGTGGACAAGGCGATGGTCGATCCGAAGAACGGCAAGCCGTTCCCCAAGACCGTCGAATGGCGTTTCACCGGCTCCGCCCAGGTGCAACCTGACCCCAACAAGACCGAGACGATGTACGGCGCCGACTGGACCGGCACCTTCATCGCCATCTTCCCGGTGACGAAGGAGACGGTGCTGCAGACATCGCTGCAGATCGAGAACGAAAAGTTCCTGAAGATGGAAGTATCGAAGGCGATGCCGAAGGAAGGCACGCCGGTGAAGTTGGTGCTGGAAGTCAAGAAATAATTGTGCCAAGCCCCGGGATGAGCGCAGCGATTCCCGGGGGTTCGGAGGCCTCGATATGCGCCATCTGCTGGTATTGTCCGTCGGTTGCGCCCTGTGCGTTTTCGCAAACCGGGCCTCGGCACAACCTGCCGCCGAGAAAACCGAGAAGCGAGTGACCGAACTGATCACGCCATCGTCGACGGTGCGCTCGAGCGTGCTCGACAGCAAGCCGATGACGTGGAAGTCGCCGGCGGCGATCGATAAATTTGTCGCGCCGCAGCAACCGGTCAACGCGCCACCAGTGCGCTTGCAGTCGCCGACGCTCAAGGCGGTGAAGCCGCGGTCGGCGGCGGCGTCGCCCCCACTCTTGTCGTATCGCGAACAAGCGAAAGGGCCGAAGGACATTGAGTTGCCGACGGAGCCGTTGATCCAGTTGCCGTCGCTAGATGCGAACACGCCGGCGCCTCTGCCGATCTTGGCGAAGCCCGCGAAGGACCGCGCATCGCTCGGCGACCCGGCGTTCGAGACGAGCCTGGAGGCAGCGCTAAAGTCGGTCACGCCGACGCGCGATCGCCCGGTGCCGTTCACGCCATTCAACTTGCCGGACCCGTTCGAGAACCTGCGTTATGGGCAGTTGCGTAACCCGCCCGAGGAGAGCGCGACGCCGCCGGTGATTCCGCTGACGAAGCCGATACCGAAATGATCGCTCCTGTCATAGCACCACATTAACCGGACGAAGGCGTTTCGGCCGTCCCGGCATAAGGTCGAGGAATCGCTCCCAGGTGGTGCGTTGGTCCAGGACGCCGGGCCACCATTCTTTCCCCCGTACGTGATCTTCCGCATCAAATTCAATCCCAGCTTCGGCACCGCTTTCGGCGTCGCGCCAGAAGTTGCCGAAACAAAAGATGTCGCGCCTTTGGCGGATTCGCGCGATCGCCTTGCTGCCCAGAATCACTTCCACTTCCGCGCGTGTCATGCCGACTTCAATGCGATCGAAATTCTCTTTTGTTACTCCAGACACAGGCGTCAGCCATAGTGCCACGATGACAACGACGACGCAGCCGGTCATGATCGACAGCAATACCAGCATTAGCCAGCGATTCTTCATCGTGGTCACGCCAGGTGAGGACGGAGAGGAACCTTGTCAGTGCGATGTCTGATATCGAAGCTGAATCTAACGGTCTCTTTGGCCGTCGTCCAGCTCGATTGAACGATTGGGGTCGCCTGATGGGGCGAGGGACTCGCCGGTCCATGTGCATGTTTCCGTCTCACCGCACGGGGCATCGGCGAGGTGGCGAAATTCTGGAGCATACTGAAATGACTCCAGCACGATACGAACGATGCCATCCTCGGAAGGCGTGATTGGATCTTGGTCTTTCATGATCTATCTCGCGTGGATGGTTTCGATGCCGATCTCTTCACCATTACACTTCAAATATAACCTCTAGACCCCTCGCCTGGGAAGCTTTAGTGGGGGCATCAGAATCGAAAGAATCCTTGGCAGTAGTGGCTTGCTTCCCAGATCAGCTGTTCCGGGGGTGGACGCTCCGATTACCGTTTCAACCTCTTGGAGTCGCGAATTGAGTTCAACCAGGCGCACCTCTACGAAAAGCTCGCAACTACCACGTCCATCGATCACCATGGCAAACAGGTAGACCGGTCTCTGCCAAACAGGATATTGATGAGGCGCCTTTGGCCGGACCGCGCACATGATGTCGTGCGCGGTCGGATCAACGCCGTCGTAGGTTGGTTCCCTCTTGCAGGCGATAAGATGCCTGACAACGGGGATCACGCTCATCAGGGTTCCTCATAGCAACCCATACGCCTGTAGCGTCTGGCGCAGCTTCGCGTCGCTGGCGGGGTCCATGGCGCACATCGGCAGGCGCAGGTCGCCGGTGTCGCGGCCGAGCATCTTCATCGCGGTCTTGATCGGAATCGGATTCGTCGCGATGCCGAGCATGTCCTTGCACAGGGCGAACAGCTTGTAGTGCCATTCGATCGCCTTTGCGATCTGGCCGGCTTCCCAGGCGGCGAGCATTGCCTTCATGTCGCGCGGGACGATATTGCCGACGACGGAGACGACGCCGCGGCCGCCGATGCTCATGAGCGGCAGCGTCAAGCTGTCGTCGCCGGAGAGGAGCGTGATGTTGCACAACGACGCGATCGCCGACGCCTGATCGAGCGAGCCGGTCGCTTCCTTGACGGCGACGATCTGCGGCAAATTCGCGAGCCGGGCGATCGTCTCGGGCGTCATGCTCGATCCGGTGCGGCCCGGGATGTTGTAAAGCACGATCGGCAAGTCGGCGGCCTCCGCGACCGCGGCGAAGTGGCGATAGTACCCCTCCTGCGTCGGCTTGTTATAGTACGGCCCGACCATCAACGCGCCGTTGCAACCCGCGCGCAGCGCGGACTTCGTCAGGCGTATCGCCTCGCGGGTGCTGTTGGATCCGGTGCCGGCCATGATCTTGATGCGGCCGCGCGCCTGCTCGGCGACGGTGGCGACGACCTTCTCGTGCTCCTCGTGATCGAGCGTCGGCGATTCGCCGGTGGTGCCGCAGGGGGCGAGGCAATCGGTTCCCTGCTCGACGTGCCAGTCAACTAGCTTGCGCAGGCCGTCGTAGTCGACCTGGCCGCCCTTGAAGGGTGTGATCAGCGCCACCGTGAGACCTGCAAACATCTCGCCCTTCGTCTTCATCGCCGCACCCTTTTCGCATCAGCATAGAATGAATTTCGGTACATCTTACGCACCGGCGAGATGAAAGACACTGCCATGCCGACGAAGGTGATCGCTGTCGTCGCCTACGTGATCGGCATCGCCGGCGCCGCCATCTACTTCGCCTTCGTCCTCGGCGTCGGCACGGGCTTTCTACCGCGGCCGGATCCAGTGGACGGTCCGCTGCCCTGGCTCATCGATCTCGGCTGGCTAATGCTGTTCGCCCTGCAACACAGCGGCATGGCGAGGCGAGCCTTCAAACGCTGGTGGACGAGCGTGATTCCCGCAACGCTCGAACGCGCGATCTACGTTGGTTGCTCCGGAATCGCGATTGTCATACTGACGATCGGCTGGCAACCGCTGCCGGGCGAGCCGATCTGGCAAGGCCCAGTCTGGATCGTCGGCATCAGCCTGACCGCGGCGGCGGGCATCGGCATTTGCAGTGCCTGGTTCGATCACGCTCGCTTCTTCGGTCTGCAGCAAGCCTGGACCGGCAAACTCGACACCTGGGGGCCGCTACGCATCGAAGGCCCATATCGCTACGTACGACATCCACTGATGGTTGGCCTGTTGATCGCGATCTGGGCCCAGCCGACGATGCCGACGGAGTTGCTCCTGCTTAACGCGGGCATCAGCGCGTATATCTTTATTGCGATTCAACTGGAAGAGCGCGACATGATCCGGCAGTTCGGCGTCGCCTATCGGCGCTACCGCCGACGGGTGCCGGCGTTGATTCCCTGGCGACGCTGGCCATGAACATGGTTGGCCCGAGCCGCTGGCAGGAAGTCAGGCTGGAAAGCCTGACCTACGAGCGGCTCACTCATTTCTTGCCGATGCAATACAGTGCCCCGTCCGAACGCAAAAAGATCGCGCCGTCGGATGCGACTGGCGAAGCGAGAATCGTGTCGTTGATCGGATTTGTCGCGATCACCTCCAGCTCACGGCCGGCGCGCAGGATCGTCGTCACGCCCTTTTCGTTGACGACGTAGAGCTTGCCGTCGGCCAGCAGCGGCGAGGCGGCGAAGGTGCCTTCGAGGCGATGGTTCCACAAAACCGCGCCTGTCTTGGCGTCAAGGCAATTCACGATGCCGGCGTTGGTGACGCCATAGACGAGCCCCTGATTCGCGACGGGCGAGCAATAGCCCAGGCGAAGTTTCGGCGTCTCCCACAAGACTTCCGGCTTCGCGTCCGACGTCTTGCCCGCCCGGATCGCGGCGAATTTCGCGGAGTGGACAAAGAGCACGCCGTCGGACGTGGTTGCGCTGGCGAATGCGGACGAGGTCAGCTTCGGTGCGTTCCAGAGCTTCTTGCCGGTGGCGACATCGTAGGCGTCGAGCCCTTCGCCGCTCTGGAAAAGAACTTCGGCCCGGCCGTTGTTCTGGATGACGAGCGGGCTTACCCAGTTGATGCCGCGCGGCCGAGCGATGCGCCAGCGGTTTTCCCCCGTGTTCTTGTCGATGCCCGCAGCGAAGGATTCGCCGACATTTTCCAT
>DASRSQ010000037.1:0-9039 GCA_035656475.1 Gemmataceae bacterium
GCCGCACGCCGTCCGTCCTGAAGAACTACGAGCGGAACCCGGACTGGCGCTTGCCGGCGCTCCTGGCGAAATACCCTCGCCTCTCCACACATCGCGAGACCGCCGACAAGTACAACCTGGAATGGGTCACGCCCGGCCATCCTCTGTTCGAGGCGGTCCGCCGGCACACGTTCTACTCGTCGCAGGAAGACTTCAAGAAAGGGGCGTGCTTCTACTCGCTGGCCCACGACGCCCCGGCACGCCTCGACTTCTACCGCGCCCGCGTCGTCGATGGTCTGGGGAATGTCATTCACGAACGGATGCTTGCCGTCGAGATTGCCGAAGGGCACGAGCCCATTCAGCGCGAGCCGGCCGTTCTGGGCGATCTCAGCCCCGCTGAGTCGCCCGACCCGTTGCCGGACGTGGCCCACCTGCCGGAGGCGTCGGCCTGGCTTCACGAACATGGGCTGCGGCCATTCCTCGACGAAGTTCGCGGCGAACGGCTCATCGAAGTGGAGCGCGTTGCCGATCACGTTGAACTGTCGCTGACGGAGTTGCTCTCCAAGGCCGACGAGGAGGTCGGCCGGGCCGCTGCCGAGGTCGAAAAGAACGCGCAAGGTTCCGAAGGCCGCATGGCGCAGGCCGAGACGCGACACAACGAACTATTGGCCCGCCGCGACCGGCGCCGGCAGGAACTCCAGCAGCAGCGCTCGCTCACGCTCCAGGCAGTCGAACGGCTCACCTCGATTCTCATCCTCCCGCACCCCGACCGGGCGTCACCCGAAGTTCGCAACCTGCGCTCCAACCCGATCACCGAAGCCACGGCCATGCGCGTGGTCATGGAACACGAGCGGGCGCAAGGCCGGCAGGTCTTCGATGTCTCCGACAAGAACCTGGGCTACGACATCACGAGTGTCGATCTGGCGTCGGGCGACTTACGCCTCATCGAAGTCAAGGGCATCGGCGACACCAACGGCAGCGTGCTGCTGACCCCCAACGAGCGCCGCGTGGCCGAGGACCGTCGCGACTGCTACTGGCTGTATGTCGTCACCCACTGCAACACGACGCCGCAACTCCGCGAGCCGATCCGCGACCCCGCCCGCCTGGAATGGGTGGAGGTGACCAAGGTCGCGCACTACCGCATCGACACCACGAACCTCACATAGGAATGACGGATGATCCCCAAGGAATGTAAACGCCTGGCGGAAGTGGACTTCCCTATTGCGGTAGTCTCGAATCACTCGGCGCGCGAGAAGCCAATTGTTCGCCGACATCCTCAAGCGTTTCATCAGTGGTGGGCGCGCAGACCGTTGGCGGCGTGTCGGTCAATGCTCATGGCATTACTTCTTCCCGATCCGTGCGACTCACTCTGCCCAGCCGAATTCAAAGTCAAGGCCCGCGAGATTTTCCAGCGTGCGATGCTACATGGCAAGAAACCGACTACAGATCCCCAACTGCGTGCCGCGTTGCTAAACTTCATCGGCGATTTCGCAGATTGGGACGAGGCCGGAAACTCGGTTTACTTGGAGGTGGCCCGTGCATTGGTCAAGGCCGCCCATCCAAACGATGCGCCATTGGTGGTCGATCCATTTGCTGGTGGCGGTTCGATTCCGCTTGAGGCGTTGCGTCTAGGCTGTGAAGCCTTCGCAAGTGATCTCAATCCGGTTGCTGCTTTTATTAATAAGGTCGTGGTTGAGCACATTCCCCGGCACGGGATGGAATTGGCGGAGGAGCTCGTTCGGCTCGGGACGAAGGTGAAGGAAAGCGTCGAAAGGCAATTGGCCGAATTCTATCCGCTTGATCCCGATGGCGCGCGGCCAATCGCTTACTTCTGGGCGCGTACCGTGCGATGTGAAGCCCCGCACTGTGGGGCCGAGATACCACTGATGCGAACATTCTGGCTTTGCAAGAAGTCAGAACGACGCCGGGCATTGCGAACCAAGGTTGTCCGACCGCCCAAGGGTACACCGCGCGTTGAGTTCGAGATTTTCGCGCCGACCACAGAGAAGGACGTGCGTGGCGGCACCGTAAATCGGGCGAAGGCCACATGCGTCTGCTGCAATACCGTCCTTCACCCCGACCGTGTACGGGCTCAACTTTCTGCACAACGAGGCGGCGCTGATGTAGTCTTCAATGCCAAGGGCAAACGCACTGAAGGGGCGATGCTGCTGGCCGTTGCGACTCTGTGCGAAGGGAAAATAGGTCGCCAATACAGATTGCCGAACGACACCGATCTCGCGGTCATTTTCAACGCTCAACAGCGACTAAAGGAGATTGCCGCTGCCAAACGTAAGGACGGGCTAAGTCCGATTCCGGACGAACCAACACCCGTCGGAGGCGGGGCCGGTGCTGGGCGTGCCTTTAGCGTGCAGAAATACGGGATGACGAAATGGGGGGACCTATTCTCGGCGCGACAGAAGGTATACCTGACCTGCGTTGCAAACTGCGTCGAGCAAATCGACACAAAGTCGGAAATGGGTGAGGCACTTCGCGTTCTTATGGCATTCCTTGTTTCGCGTTGCGCCGACAGGTTTTCGCACCTAGTTGGGTGGGACACGAACGGCGAGAAGATCGACCACGTCTTCAAGCGACAAGCACTACCCACGACATGGGATTACGCTGAAGGTGTTCCCATCGCAAACGCCAGTGGCAGTCTCGAAGGCATGCTCGATCAAATTACAGGCGCAGCAGAAGATTGGGCTGCTGTGGTGCGACAATGCGGACAGGCTTCAATAGCAGATGCGGCCGCCCATCCACTACCAACCGAGGCTGCTGGAGTTTGGTTCACCGATCCACCATATTATGACGCGATCCCCTATTCCGATCTTTCAGATTTTTTTCTCGTGTGGTTGAAACGAACGCTCGCGGGTCACCCAATGCTTCGCGATCCGTTTGATAAGAACAACGATCTTTCGCCTAAGTTGCGGGAGGCCGTCCAAGACGAGACGAAAAAGGTGAACGGCCATCCGAAGGACCGATCCTGGTTTGAAGACACGATGGCGAAGGCGTTCGCCGAAGGACGGCGCGTTTTGAGGGATGATGGCATCGGGTCCGTCGTATTTGCCCACAAGACAACGGAAGGGTGGGAGGCTTTGCTCGGCGGATTGATTCGTGGCGGCTGGACCATAACAGGATCATGGCCTATCGCCACAGAGCGCCCAAACCGGCTACGGACATTAGAATCTGCTGCTCTTGCGACAAGCGTGCATCTCATCTGTCGTCCGCGTCCCGACGATGCCCCTGTTGGGGACTGGGGCCAAGTCCTTCGAGAATTGCCAAAGCGTGTCGCCGACTGGATGGAGCGGCTACAAGCAGAGGGCATTCGCGGGGCCGATCTCGTTTTCGCTTGCATTGGTCCCGCCCTTGAAGTCTACAGCCGTTACACGAGGGTAGTAGATGCCCAGGAACGGGAGATTCCGCTAGGTGGCGATCCGGAATCTCGCGATGCCCACCGACGAGGCTTTCTCGCTTATGTATGGGAAGTCGTGGGACGAGCCGCGCTTGAGCAAGTGCTTGGCACAGCTGAGTCACGGGCACGAAACGGGGGTGCCGGAGCACTCGAAGAAGATGCCCGCCTCACCGCTCTGTTTCTTTGGACGCTACAAGCGACGACCCAAGATTCCTCATCTTCTGCAACCGACAACGATGAGGAGGACGCGGAACCTGGAAGCGACGATGATGAAGACTCGACGGCAAGCAAAAAGAAAGCAAAGGGATTGTCCTTGCCTTTCGACGTTGCTCGGCGGTTCGCGCAGCCCTTGGGCATCCACCTCGACGCCTGGGAGGGCCGTTGCATCGAGACGGAAAAAGGCATAGTTCGCCTCATTCCCGTTTTGGAACGGGCAACACAACTCTTCGGTGACGATGGTGCCGAAGCGGTAGCAGACCGCCTCGAAAAACACGTTGCGGGTCCTATTCAGCAAATGCTATTCGCCGAGATGAATGAGCCTGAGGCTCCAGCCGTCCGTGGGCGCCGGCGTAAGGGTGGGACCGATGTCTCGGACGAATCGTTGCGCAAGCATCGCGGGGCCACAACACTCGACCACGTTCATGCGGCGATGTTGCTCCAGGCATCCGGCCGGGCCAACGCGCTGCGGGCGTTGCTCAAGGCCGAGACGGAACGTGGGCCGGACTTCGTGCGCCTGGCGAATGCCTTGTCCGCACTGTATCCGCAAGGCAGCGACGAGAAACGTCTGGTTGATGCCATGCTCTTGGCGGTCCCCAAATAAAGAGGTTGCGATGGAATTTGAAATTGACATCCTATTCCGCGCTGGCGCGAGCTATGACGATCTCGTCAGCCTCATTGAGGCGAATCCGAAATACGTCTTCTACGTTGCCAAGCAGGACAAGATCGACAAGCGCACCAAGAAGTCAAAGGAAACGGGCTGGGTCGAGGTCCGCCACAAAAACGCGCTACACAAGGGCGTCATCAGGTTATCCAAGAGTGAGGGCGTTTGCCGCGCCTTGGTCCGCGACCAGTCGGGCGGCTTGAAACTCATTGGCGCATGGACAAGCTGGTTGTTCAGCAACGGTAGCGAACTGATTTCGGGATTGGACCTCCGCGTTGCGTGATACCACCAGGATCGACTTCTTCCGATGAACAACGTATGGCAGATTTCTGGCGGTCCGGCCTCGCGGTCATACGCGGACGTGTTCCTGCGCCACGGGGTTGGCCTAATCGGTCCGGGCGAGTCCGGAGCCTGGACGCCGGAGCGGAGCGACGACGACTTTGGCGACGGCCAAGGATCGGTGGGCAGTTTCGTGCGGCGGTTCGCAACGGAATTCAAGATCGGCGACGTGGTGTTGCTTCGCACGGGTATCTCGCGCATCCGCGCCGTGGGCCTGGTCGCCAGCGATTACGTCTACCTGAACCAGTTTGACGACGTGAACGGCTGGGACCTCCAGCACGGTCGGCGGATCCGGTGGTGCGAGTTGCCCGCTGAATACGATTTCGGCAGCTCCGTGTTCGGCGCGAACCCGCCCCGGTTTTCGCGGGCCGCGTCCGACGTGGTGATCGACTACGCCCGGCGGTTCATCGTGTCGCCGCCGACCTACTGGCAACAGGCCCCGCTTCCTGGGTTGCCTGCCGAGGAACCGCCGCTCGACGAGATTCCCGAAGCGTTGCAAGGAATCATCGCCGAGGTGCAAGACCTGTACCCGCTCTTGTGGGATCGGGAGCGGTTTGGATCTCATCCAACGGAAGACGAACTGCTTGGCCATTTCGTCTTGCCGCTCTTGCGGGCACTGGGCTGGCCGCCGGAACGCATGGCGATCAAGTGGCACTACATCGACGTGACACTGTTCCGGGCGCTGCCGCGCATCCCCGTGAATTGTCATCTGGTGATCGAGGCCAAGCGGCTTGGGGCCGGCGTCGAAGGCGCGCTGGAGCAGGCCAAGGGATATGTGCTGACGCTGGGCGTCCCGCTGGACGTGGTCGTCACCGACGGCGTCCGCTATCGCATGTACAGTCACGCCTCGGGCTATGCGCCCGTAGCCTACGCGAATCTGATCCGGCTCAAACGGTCGGCGCTCGACTTGTTCAACCGGCTCAAGCGACCTTAAGGAGCAACTCATGATGGACCCCTGGTGGAAACTGACGACGCCGCGCAAAGAGGTTCGGGAAGGGCGTTCCTTCAACCCGGACGAATTCGCCATCGCTCTGGAGCAGGTCGTGGCGGGGCGCGCCCCGGAGGACTACCAGAAGCCGGAGCAATTCTTCTCGCGCACCTGCTTCACGCGGGCGTTGCGCGATAATTCCGGCCTGGTGCTGCGCCGCCTGGCCGGCAAAACCGAACACACTGCGCCGGTACAGACGCTCGTCACCCAGATGGGCGGCGGCAAAACGCACATGCTGACCACGCTCTGGCACCTGGCCAACCTGGGCGGAAAAGCGGCGACGCTGCCTGGCGTCTCGGCTCTACTCGCCGAAGCCGGGTTGCCGGAAGCGCCGAAGGCGAAGGTTGCCGTCTTCGTCGGCAACGCCTGGGATCCGCAGCCGGGCCGGGAGACGCCCTGGATCGATGTCGCCCGCCAACTCGCCGGCGACGAAGGCGTGAAGGCGCTCGGAGTGGGGGCGAAGGACGCTCCACCCGGCACCGACACCATCAATCGCCTTATCGAGATGGTGAAAGAGCCCGTGCTCTTCCTGTTTGATGAGCTGCTCAACTTGTTCTCGCGGCACCGTGGGCTTGCCGAGCCGATGCATGCCTTCCTGCACAACATCGTCCGCGGCTTTGTGGGTTCAAGTAATCGGGCAGCAGTGATCAGCTTGCCGCGCAGCCAGGTTGAGATGACCGAGTGGGACCTGCAATGGCAGGACAAAATCGTGAAGGTGGTCGGGGCCGTGGCCAAGCCGCTGCTGGTCAACGACGAAGGGGAAATCAGCGAGGTGATCCGCCGGCGTCTGTTCGAGGACCTGGGACCGGAGCGCACACGCAAGAACGTGGCCAAGGCGTTTGCCGATTGGTGCTTTGAGCGTCGTGCGCAACTTCCGACCGAATGGACGGCCGTGGACATCACGACGACGGAGAAGAAGGCGCGGGAGTTCTTGCAATCGCGATTCGAGTCGTGTTACCCATTCCATCCCGCAACGCTGTCCGTCTTCCAACGAAAATGGCAAACGCTGCCGCAATACCAGCAGACCCGTGGCACATTGGCGATGCTGGCTCAATGGATTTCTTGGGCGTACCGCGACGGTTTCACCCAGGCCCGCCGCGAGCCGTTGATCACGCTGGGATCGGCCCCGCTGCAGGTACCCGAATTCCGCAGCGTGGTCTTGGGCCAACTCGGCGAGTCGAGGTTATTGACGGCCATCGACACCGACATTGCCGGCGAACGATCCCATGCCAGGACGCTCGACGCCGACACCAAGGGCGTGCTTCGTGACATTCATCGGCGAGTCGGAACGACGATCCTCTTCGAGTCATCAGGCGGACAAATCAACAAGGTCGCGCACCTGCCTGAACTTCGGTTCGCGCTCGGTGAGCCAGAGCTGGATACGACCTCCGTGGATACGTCGGCCGCGACGCTCGAAGCGAAAGCGTTCTTCCTTCAGAAGGTCGGGGCCGACGGCTACAAGATTTTCCACAAGGCCAAGATCGACAAGGCGGTGCATGACCGAAAGGCATCGCTGGACGAAGAACACGAGGTTAAGCCAACGATCTGCAATCTCGTGAAGGAAGAGATCAAACGGGGTGCCAGCATTCCCGTCGAACCGTTCCCGGCCGACAGCAGCACGGTGCCGGATTCACCGCGGTTAAGTCTGGTCGTGCTCGATCCGTCCTGCGAATGGGACGGCGGGGCGGCGATCCGCGACCAGATTGCCGACTGGACCAAGAATCGCGGCAAGTCGTCACGTCTGTATCCGGGCGCACTCGTGTGGTGTGTGCGCAAGCCCGGACGCGATTTGCGGGAGAAAGTGGAACTGCTGCTCGCCTGGCGTCGCGTGCAGAAGGATGTTCGCGACGGCGTGCTGGGGGCGGACTTCGAGCGGGCGGACCTGCGGGAAATTGAAGTGAAGGTCGCTGAGGCCGAGGAGGATGCGAAGGACGAGGTTTGGGCCGGGTATCGCTTCGTCGTGCTGGCGGACGGCACCGACCCCAGCGGCCTAAAGGTGATCGATCTTGGCGCCGGCCATTCCAGTGCGTCGGAGACACTATGCGGCCGCATCATCGCGGCGCTCAAAGCCGAGGCGCTGCTGAATGAATCGGTCGGCGCGGGTTACATCGACCGCAACTGGCCGCCAGCGTTCAAGGAATCTCAGGCGTGGCCGTTGGCGAGCCTGCGGCAAAGCTTTCTCAACGGAGCGCTGACTCGCCTGCTCGATCCCGACGGTGTCCTGCGCTCGAAGATTGTCGATTTCGTCGGCCGGCGCGATTTCGGCGTTGCGTCCGGCGCTAAACCTGATGGCACCTACGAGCGGGTCTGGTTCGATGAAGTGATTCCACCCGACGAGGTGACGTTCGAGGCCGGCGTCTTTTTGCTTAAGAAGGCCAAGGCGCAAGAGCTGAAGGCCAAACCGAAGCCCAAACCCGACGACCCCACGAAGCCCGACATGCCAGTGGTTCCGCCTACCGATACTGATGAGCCCCCGGATGTGCCGCCTCCCGATGTTCCGCCAGGCCCAACATCGAAGACCATCCGCCTGGTAGGTTCCGTGCCGCCCGAATTGTGGAACCGTCTTGGCACCCGCATCCTGCCAAAGCTGAAGACCGGCAAGGATCTGCGGATCGGCATCGATTTTTCGGTGTCCGTAGACGCCGCCAGTGCTAACGACCTCCAAGCCGAGCTGCGCCAGAATCTTGACGACCTCGGCATCGGGGGTTCCGTCGACCTGGAATAAGCGTGATTTCGTTCGCCTGAGAACCAAATTGAAGGACTCGACATGGCAATCAAAATGAAGAGGCGATTCGGACAGGTAATTCGCACAAAGCGTTTAGAAAAAGGATTCAGCTTGCGAAAGTTTGCCGAGTTGGTTGGCGTCAGTCCAACGTACCTTTCGCAGGTTGAACAAGGCAATTGCGACCCGCCGACGGCTGAGCGCGTTCGCCGTATGGCGGAAATCCTTGGCGAGAATGCAGACGAGTTGACGGCCCTCGCGGGCCGCGTGCCCGATGACCTGCCGGCGATCATTCAGAAGCATCCGAAGCCGATCGCGGAGTTCTTGCGTGCGGCAAGCGGTTTGACGGCCGAGCAGTTGCGCGAGCTCACCGCGCAGGCGCGGCGATTGAAGCAACACGCATCGACTTGAATGCGGAGGAAAGGACGTTCCAATCCAGAGACTACCGTGGAAGCCCGATTACGCCGTCCCGCCCCGAATTCGCGCCTCTGCCGGATCCGCTGCAGAAATCGACGCAATGTATTGACGCCGAAGCAATGGAGGAACGGCAGCGCAACCGCCAAATCTCTCGCGTGCAAAAGCGCGCATTGTTACGAAGAGTGTTCCTCTCGGGGAGCTAAACGGACGCTTGTACAAACCACGGCGTCCTCAGGGGTTAACGCGGCGGGGCTGCCTTCTACAGACGGGGCAGCCCCGCTGGGCCTTTTTGGTCTCGGCGAGTT
>DASRSQ010000038.1:0-8225 GCA_035656475.1 Gemmataceae bacterium
GCCGTGCAGAAGACGCGCATCAGCCTGGAAGCGACGCTCGCTGCCAAGGCGCCGTACGCGACCACGGGCCAACTTGCCCTCAAGCAGCAATTGCAACAATCGCACGTCGAGGCCGTCGGCGGCAAGCTGCGTCTGAGCGGCATGTACAATCAGTCGAGCACCTCGGTCGTCGGCCGCGTGCGCGGCCTGGACATCAAGTCAAACCTGAGCAGCCCATCCTCCGTCGAAGCGATCGCGGCCGGCCCCAAACAGGTCGAACCGGCCGAAGGCCCGCTCGTCATCATCAAGTGGCCCGACAAGGAATGCGCCAACGTCGGCGATATCGTCACCTTCTACCTCAAATATCGCAACACCGGCGGGCAGCCGATCACGAACGTCGCCGTCTCTGACAATCTCACGCAGCGGCTCGAATATGTCGCAGGCAGCGCCCGCACCGATCGCGATGCCCTCTTCACCACCACGCCCAACGCCGTCGGCTCGACGGTGATGCGTTGGGAATTCACCGCGCCGCTACAGCCGCGCGAGGCCGGCATCATCAGCTTTCAGGTTCGCGTCCGCTGACCCACTGGATTTCCGACTCGATACCGGCAATGATTGGTGCGAATCTTGAGATGGCCGGGAGGGCGAGGCTCCTGCCGAGCCTGAATCCGCTGAAAGCGGCTTCAAGGACAACTTTTCCGAAGCGACCGGCTCGGCAGGAGCCTCGTCCTCCCCGTCGTTCCATGAGCCCATAACTCATGTCTTGAACCACTCGTTGGAGAATTCCGGTGCAGCCGGTGCGCATTGACGATCCGTGCATATTGTTTGCGCTGGAGCGCGAGCGCGGCCCATTCTGCGCGGAATTCCGGCCCAACCAGGCCTTTGCCGGCGCTCCGTGCTGGGCCCGCTTCTGCGGCCCCGCCTGGCTGAGCGTCCTCGTCGTCGAAACCGGCATCGGCCCGGCCAGCGTCGCCCGCACGCTCGATTGGCTGCTGGCAAAACCAAAGTTCGGCGGCGTGCCGTACGAACCGAGCTTGCTCATCTTCGCTGGCTTCGCAGGCGCCCTCACCGATTCCCTTCGCATTGGCGACATCGTGCTTGCCGACGAGATCGTCGACCTCCACGGCAACCGCTGGCGTCCCACCTGGCCGATCGAGCTTTCCACGGAAGGCTGGAATCCGCCGCTGCACCGTGGACGCGTTGTCAGCGTCGATCAACTGCTCGGCTCCGTCGACGACAAACGCCGGCTCGGCGCGGAACATCTGGCAATCGCCGTCGAGATGGAATCCGCCGTCTTCGCGGAGCGCTGCACGCGCGCGGGGTTGCCGTTCGCCTGCGTTCGCGCGATTTCCGATGAGGTGATGACGCCGTTGTCGCCGGCGTTGTTATCGCTAGTCTCCGGCGGCTCGGCGTCGCCGTGGCGCGCGATCAAAGCGTTGTTGCGGCAACCCAGCCTCTTGCCCGAGTTGCTGCGCCTCGCGCGAGACACGCGCGTTGCCTCGCGCCAACTCGGCACCGCCCTCGGCGAATTGCTGACGCTGACGGTGCCGTGGCTGACGGAATGATTGTCGCAGGGTCGGATTGTACTCCTCACGCTCCGCGTGAGGATTCATCTCGCGGAGCGAGATAAGTACACTTGTCACCGCAGGCGGCGGAAAAATCTGACAAACTGCTCTTCCCAATTCCCGATGCCGCGTTATAAGCCTCTCCTCTCGTCGGAAAACTCCGATCGAAGCGTAGCGCGCCGGTTGCGGGGGCAACGAGGTGCGCGGGTGCGACTTTGGCTCCGCAATGGGGATGAGGAGCAGAACTATGCGCGTGTCCTGGCGTCTGACCCTGGGGATCTTGCTCGCCGGCCTTTGGCCGCACTTGGGCTGCATGCATTCGCACAGCGCCAAAGACATGCAAGATCAGGCGAAACCGATCACGGCCAAGAAAGAAGCGCCTGCGCCCGCACCTGGCAACCGCGCCGCCCGCGCCGCCGAGCTTGAACGAGCTGGTAACCTCGTCAAGGCCGTCGAGATCTACGAAGAGATGCGACAGCCCGGCAGTCCCGACGCCCTTCTTGCCACCAAACTTCTCGCCGGCCTCTACATGAGGCACAACGATCTCGAGCGAGCCGAGCAAGAATATCGCACGCTGCTCAAGAGCAATCCGAATGACGCGGACGTCCTGTCGAGCCTGGCCGACATCAGCACCCGCCGTGGCCACTGGGGCACCGCCGAGCGGATCTACTCCGAAGCGTTGCGGCATCAGCCCGAACATGCTTCCGCCCGCAGCGGTCTGGCGATGGCGCTCGCCCAGCAAGGCGCCTACGACCGCAGCGTTGCCGAGTACAAGAAGGTGTTGAAGTCCGACGCGGATGCCCAGTGCGAGGTCGCCTGGGTAATGAAGATGCAGGGCAAGGGCCGCGAGGCGCTGCAACTCTACCAGACCGCACTCAGCATCGACCCGGGCCATGCACGTGCTCGCAACGAGGTCGCGATGTTGCGAGACAAGGGCATCACGGAGACGCCGGCGACGATCGTGCGTCTGACGACGCCGCTGGCGCCCGCGCCGACGACTTCGAAAACTGGCATCGCCGAGTTGCAGCCGGCGCCATCCATCGCATCGGAAGGCATGAGCCGCCTTCAGATGCAGCGGCCGACGCTGCCGCCGCTGGAAGCCGATCCCTTCGCGAATCTCGATTCGCTGTCGCCCAATCAGAAGAAATAATTCACACGTTTGTGACGTATTACGAGCCGCTGCCGTCAATTGACGGCAGCGGCTCGCTGTGCTTTGGCCAAGTGTAAAGAATGCCGAATGCAAGTCGGCAACGTTAGCCGCAACGCCGCAGGCGTACGCGCGTACGCGTGACAAGACCCATTGGCAGCGAAAGGTCACTCCGTGTACGCCTGGCCTTACGGCTAAACGGAGTCGGCATGTCGGTTGCGAGAATAATTCGCGAAGAATTTCATCGACAGACTCATTTTCTGACGGCACAATGAGCCTCGACCTTATAGAATTCATTAAACCAATCTCATAAGTAACCCGTGCACAGTCGCGTGCGCGATAGCCGAGCGGTGCATGTTTCCGACCACTCTCAAGACATTCGTCCACCCGCACTCGGTCTACAAGCTAGAGCTGCCAGCGATTTGGGATCAGGTCATTGAAAAAGACGGCGAATCGTGCGGCTTCGGTCCCCATGAGCGCGACGATGTTGGACTGTGGATTTCGATTCTGCCGATGAGCGTCGATACCGAACGGCTGCAAGAAGATCTCCCCAAGCTCATGGAGCAATCGCTCGCCAAGGCAGAGGCGAACAATCTGCGCAAGGACCCGACGCTGAATCATTACGGCCTGATCGCCGACATGGCCAAGACCGGCGAAGGGGGCAACTACTGGATCATTGCCGGCGGCGATATCGTCCTCTTCGCCAGCTCGCAGGTCCCAATCGCCGAACGCGATCTTTGGAACCCGCCGTTCCACAAGATGATGGCCAGCCTGCACATCACGCGCGATAACGAACTGCTCGCACGGCAGGTTGCCAACGAGGTTCTCCGCCAGCTCAAGGACAAGCATCCGGACCAGGATTTCGCCTTCGACAACAACAACATTCGTGGCAAGAACCAGATCGTCTATCTCAGCAACCTGACGCGCGAGGTGAAGGCCGCGCCGGCCCGGCGTGACAAGATCATCAAGCGTTTCGTGGACACTCTGAGCCAGCCAAGCGCTGTTGATTTCGGGCACGAGGTCTGGGAAGAAATCCGGAATTGCGTCGTGCCGGTGCTGAAGCCACGTGATTATGTGGAACGCGAAGGACCGACGCGGCACTTTTTCGTCAATGAATGGCTATCGGACATCCTCATCTGCTATGCGATTCGGCACAAGAACGTCTTCCGTTTCGTGACGAGCTGGGACCTGGGCCGCTGGAACCTGCCGGGCGAGGCATTGCACGATCAGGCCCTGGCCAATCTGACGGCGACGGCATGGCCCAAACAGCTCATCGGCTCGGGCGCGAAGGATGGTCGCGTCATTGTGGTAATGACCGACGACAATCTCGCGTCTAGCCGGCTACTCTGTCCCGACCTGCACAAGATGTTCGCGGAACCGCTCGGCAGCCCATTCTGGGCAGGCATTCCGAGCCGGGATACGCTGGTGCTGTTTTCGAATCGGCGTGAGTTGAAGCAGCGTATTGGGCGGCGTTTGAAGAAGGACTACAACGCATCGGCCTATCAGATCACGCCGCAACCCCTCCTCGTCACGCCAGACGGCGTTGCCGTTGGCCGTTCGAAGTGATGCATATTCGCAGGAGTGCGCGACAGCGAAACCAACCCGACGCGCAAGCGAGGGATTCTATCATGAAAAAATCGGCGCCGTTGTGCGGCGCCGATTCTGGGCAGTGACCTCACCTAAATCGGCGGTCCGCTGCTGCGGATACCTCCGAAGAGGAGCGAGGCCAGGAACAGCACGAGGAAGATCACGAAGAAGATCCAGGCGATGTTTGATCCGATGGCGGCGACCGGATAGAGTCCGAGCGCGCCAGCGATCAAGGCAATAATCAGGAAAAGCACTGCCAGTCGCAACATGGTTCATCTCCTTTGCAATGTGCCGGCTGCCCGGCAGATGGTAAAGCCGCTTAGTACATTTCGTGCTCGCGGCAGCAGCCCGAAACGTTACTTCGAATCGACAACGACCGCCACAAGCTGGCCGTTCTGATAGACTCCATGGCTCACTGCGGTTTCATAGGCCTGGCGCGCCTTCGTCAAAGCCTCGCGCGAGACGACTGGGGTATAGGGCGTGACCGGGGGGGGCTGATAGGCGGCCCGCACGTTGCCGATTTGCGCCGACGCCGCGCCCGCCATACCGTAACCGCCGCCGTAGCCGAAGCCGTAGCCATAGCCGTACGGGCTGCTGTAGCCATAGCCGGTCCAGCGGGGCCAGTAGAATGTCCGTCCCTCGGGCGTGTTGAGATACCCGTTGAGCTCCACCTGGTCCAGGAGCAGCATGTTCAACATCTCGCGCGTCTTGCGGTTCTCGGAGCGGCTGGCGGCATCATCGGTGATGGCCTGGTCGTCGATGCGGGCCAGACGTTCCAGCCGATCGTATTCGCTCTCCGCCGCCTGGATTTCTTCAAGCTGCTTGAGCTCGGTCGGCGAAAGCGTCGGCGCCCGGAAGGTGACGGTCTTCTTTGCCCCGTTGTAAATCACGAGCATCTCGATCTCGGGACGGACAACATCGGAGTCGGTGCTGACCGTGCGAATGGTGCCCTTGGCGTAGCTCTTGATGTCGTTGGCCGACACCGCGACCGGCAGGTCGCCGGCCTTCGTCCGGACGTACACCATGTTCTTGGCGGCGTCGGTGCGCACGAGAACGCCATCTTTTTGAGAACCGTCCTTCATCGTGATGCGCACCAGCTTGCCATGCTGGAAATCCTTGGCGTCGGTAGTTTCCTTGTAGGTAATTTCTTTGAGGCTTCCCTTGGATTCGTCGAAGACTGGCAACTTGATCTGTGCCTGAGCCTGGGAAGCACAGCAAGCTGCAATCACCAGCGATGCCAGCAGTGGGATGCGATGCATGAGAATCTCCTTTACAACGGTGATTTTTGCAGTCGCACACGTGAAAGTGCAAAGTCCGTGCCACACCGTGGCACCCGCATGCGATGCTGCGCTTATCTTAGGAATGATGCCGATGCGTCCGCAAAGGGAAAATCGACGACCGTTAACCAATGTTTACAGACAGCCATCTTGGAATCAGGCATCGGCACAGGAATAGAATGGCGCCGTCGCCCACGGGTGGAGGAGCAAACATGGTTGCGCGAGTTGTCAGCGTCCTCACGTTCGCCGTTCTGCTTGCTGGTCCGCTGGAAGCGCAGGAAAAGAAGGCGCTGCCCAAGGTGGCGCCGACCCACGCCGACGTTGCGTATGGGCCGCACGCCCATCAGCGGATCGACATCTACCTCCCGAAGGGGGATGGGCCGTTTCCGGTGGTGCTGTGGTTCGGCGGCATCTGGAAGCCTGCGCGCCATCCGGCTCGCCTTGATTACTTCGGCAAGGCGAACATTGCCGTCATTGCCGTGCAAACGCGGACCATGACCGACGCGGTCGACGAGAAGGTGCAACCGCCGATCTCGTACGTGGCGAACGATGCATGCCGGGTGGTGCAGCTTGTCCGCTTGCATGCCGCGAAATGGAAGTTGAATCCGGATCGCATCGCGGTGGGAGGGGGCTCGCAAGGTGCGCTGCCGGCGCTTTATGTCGCGTGTGCCGGTGAGCGGGCCGATCCGAAATCAAACGATCCGGTCGAGCGAGTCTCGACGAAGGTAAGGTGCGTTGCCGCGTATCGGTGTCAGCCGACCATCGATCCGAAGCGGATGCAGGAATGGGTGCCTGGCGTCGAGTGGGGCGCGCCGGCGCTGGGCTGCAGCTTCAAGGAGTCGCTGAAGCGCCGCGACGAGTTGCTGCCGATCCTCAAGAAGTGGTCGCCGGATCATCTGCTGCACCAAGGCACGGCGCCGATTTACTTCGAGAACGAATGGGGTATGACCCAGCCGGACGGGGTTGGTGAAACCAACTACCAGGTACACTCTCCCGCGTGGGCCGTCGGCTTTCAGAAGCTGGCCGAGAAAGCAGGGGTCGTCTGCCATGTCAAGTATCCCGGGCATCCGACCAAGAACTATGCGGACATCTGGGACTTCGTGGTACGCGAGCTGAAAGTGAAGTCGTGATCGAGCAGTCCGCACCCAACAGGGCGAAACACCTCACGTCTGTGCGGTCGCTTCGTGGTTGACGATCTGCTCGGCGACGTCCTCTGGTCGCACCGGCTGTTCGAGCACCCGGTCCGGATCGATGACGTCTTCGTCAACCCCCGCCTTTTTGCACAACAATCGCAGCAGACGCAACATCTCCGTGTTCTCCTGTTCCGCCAGCAGATTTATCTGCAGGTCCAGCTTATTGCGACGTTCATTGACCTGTGCTTGCCGATTCTGGCTCATCAGAATGATCGGACTCGCATAGGCGGCCTGAAACGACAGCGCGAGATTGAGCAGGATAAAGGGATACGGGTCCCAGTGGTAGAACCAGACCGCCAGGTTCAGCGTGACCCACACCGCGAGGATCACCGACTGGACAATCAGGAACGGCCAGCTTCCAACGGTGGCGGCGACAACATCGGCGACTCGTTGTCCGAGTGTCCTTTGGACATCGGACGCTTTTTCCATTTTGCAGATGGTTTCAACGTTTCTGCGTGTCAGATCAGCGATGGTTCTCGCAAGCTTCATGACGACCTACCTCCTGCAGTGCCGCGATGCAATGCCTGTGCCAACTCATCGAGCCGCCGATTCTGTGCGCATCTGCGTGCTCACGGTGAGTGTATCTGCGCATTCCTGGGCAAATTGACGCCGCGGCATTCGTTGAAGTCGCCGCTCGCGGGACCCACGGCTAACATACCTGCAAAACGCGCAGGAGTGTTGTCATGGCAGATACATCGTTGGTGCGATACGAGGTCACGTCCGGCGTCGCACGGCTCACGCTGGATCGCGCCGACAAGCGCAATGCCCTGAGCCGAAGCCTGATCGACGCGATCGGCGCAGCGTTCACGCGCGCGGGCGAAGATGCGTCGGTACGCTGCATCGTGTTGACAGCGGCGGGCTCGGTTTTCTGCGCCGGCATGGATCTGGCGGAGTTGCAGCAATCGCTGACGATTCCCGTCGAGAGCACGCCCGTGTGGGATGATGCCATACGGCTGGCAACGGTCTACGACCTGATCTACGCATTGCCGAAACCGACGATCGCAGCAGTGCAGGGGGCCGCCGTTGCCGGGGGCGCGGGACTGGTGACGGTGTGCGATCTGGCCGTCGGGGCGCCAGAGGCGAAGTTCGGTTATCCCGAAGTGCGGCGCGGCCTTGTCGCCGCCATGGTCATGCCGCACCTGCTTCGGCACGTCGGCGAACGGATGGCGCGCTACCTGTTGCTTTCGGGGGAATTGATCGGCGCGGCCGAGGCGGCGCAAGCCGGACTTATCAACGAGGTGACGCCGGCGGACCGCTTGCTCGAACGGGCGACGGCACTGGCCCGCGCTTGCGCGGAAGGCGGTCCGAATGCCCTGGCGACGACGAAAGCCCACCTCCATCAGTTCTCGCGGCAAGCCATCTCGGTCGAAGAAGCCGCCAAGGCCAGCGCGGGCCCGCGCCTGACAGAAGAATGTCAGCAAGGCCTGCGCGCCTTCTTCGCGAAGCAACCGGCGCCATGGGCATAAAAAAAGTCCAT
>DASRSQ010000039.1:0-3943 GCA_035656475.1 Gemmataceae bacterium
GAGCACGCGCAGGTGCGTGACCGCATCCCGGCAGCTGACGAGGAAAAAGAGATCGGTCAGCGCGCCGTCCGGGGCGCCAAACGGAATGCCACGACTGGTGCGGCCCAGGGCGATCACCGCATCACCCTGTGCTTTGGTCGACAGCGGACGCATCGGATGCGGAATGGCGATGCCGCCCTCGATGGCCGTGGTGCCAAGCTCTTCGCGAAACTTGATTGCGGTCAGCAGCGCCTCGGGATCGTAGATCTGCCAGGATTGCTCGGCGAGCGAGACCAGCTCCTTCAGCACCGATGCCTTGGTCGCCGCCGCCAGCGGAACGGCAATGGTGCTCTCGCTGAGGAGCGATGTCACGAGCGGCTCCGCCGTGAGGTTGCCGTCGCCACGCTGTTCAAGAGCCGCGAGTTCCTGCTCGGTATAAGCGTGCATCTGCGTTTCGATCCAGTAGTTGATCTCCGAAGATGCAAAACGCCATTCGCCGCCAACCTTCTTGCCCGGGAGGTAACCGCGGCTGGCCAGCTTACTCACCTCGCGCACATCGCGGTCCAGGTAAACGGCCAGTTGCTGCAGATCCATGACTTCGTTCTCCATGGCAACACCTCCCTCCAATCCGCTACAATCGCTATTCCCGGACATTTCGCCCGCGCACGCTCCGCACGTTCATTGTCCTCTGGAGCCGGCAATGCTGTCAAGATCAGAGCATCTTCTCCTGCCGACGCATCTTTACATGGAGATGATACAGCATGCGCGGGCGGAAATACCGAACGAATGTTGCGGCCTGCTCGCCGGACTGCGCGATGGAGATGTGTTGCGCTTGCTGGCGCGGCATGCCCTGGTCAATGAAGCGGCGAGTCCAACCGAGTATCGGTCGGAACCGCGCAGCATGTTCGACGCCGTCAAAGCCATGCGGCGCGATGGGCACGAGATTCTGGCGATCTATCACTCGCATCCAACCAGCCCGCCGATCCCGAGCAAGACCGACCTGGCACGCAACTACAGCCTCGATGTCGTGAACTTCATCATCAGCCTGAATGACGCGCAGCCGTCGATGCGCGGCTGGTGGCTGACGGATACGGACTACGCCGAGGCGACCTGGCGTCTCGAGGAGCCGGTAGCCGACGGCCGGTAGCCGGCAGCCAGAGAAAACAGCCAACAGGCAACCGTTGGCTAGCGGTTACCTGCTACCGGCTCTCTGCCGGCTATCTGCTCTTTTAAATGAGAGCCGCCTTGCAACAATGAGGGTAGGAGGTGCATCATGCCACAGTATCAACATCTCGGCTCCGTTCCTCCCAAGCGGCACATCGCGCATCGGCCTGGCGGCGCCCACAAGGGCGAAGGCATCTACTACGAGGAGGTCGTCACCGTCGGCGGCTTTGGCCGGGCGTACAGCATCGTCTACCATTTGCGCCCGCCGACGCGCGTCAACAAGATCGAGCCCGCCGGCGAGATGCCGATCAACATCGTGCATGAGAAGTCCCTGCGGCATCATCATCTCAAGAGCGGTCCGATGCCGCGGGCGGGCGATCCGATTACCGGCCGCGTGCCGATTTTGGCGAATGAGGACGCGGTGCTGTCGCGCTGCCGGCCGGCGAAGCCGCAGGATGAATTGTTTCGCAATGCGGGAGCGGATGAGGTCATCTTCGTGCATCACGGCCGCGGCACGCTGCACACGATGTTCGGACCCTTGCCGTTCCGCGACTGCGATTATGTGGTGATCCCGCGCACGACGACCTATCGCATCGTGTTCGAGGGGGACGCGGACCTGCTCGTCATCGAGTCGACTGGAAGCTTGACGGTGCCGCCGCACTACGTGAATCCGGATGGGCAGATTCGGCTCGGGGCGCCGTACTGTGAGCGTGACTTTCACGGGCCGACGCAGATTGCATTTATCGACAAGGAGGAGCCGACGACGGTGATCATCAAGGACGGGCCGCGTCTGACGCGTTACGTGCTCGGCCAGCATCCGTTCGATGTGGTCGGGTGGGACGGCATGGTTTATCCCTACACGTTCAATGCCGACGATTTCGAGCCGATCACGGGGCGGATTCATCAGCCGCCGCCGGTGCATCAGACGTTCGAGGCGCCGGGGTTCGTGTTGTGCACGTTCGCGCCGCGCATGCTCGACACGCATCCGGACGCGATCAAGGTGCCGTACGCGCATTCGAACGTGCAGGCGGACGAGGTGCTGTACTACGTGCGCGGCCGCTTCGGCAGCCGTCGCGGCGTCGAGGAAGCATCGTTCACGCTTCACCCGCGTGGCATCCCGCACGGCCCGCATCCAGGCACCATCGTCGCCAGCAAGGACGTCAAGTTCACCGACGAGTTGGCGGTGATGCTCGATTCGTTCAAGCCGCTGTTACTGACGAAGGAGGCCCTCGCGATGGACGACGCGGCCTATCCGTTTAGCTGGAGCGACGGCTGATTTGGGGACGGGAATTGACAATTAGCAGTGACGATTAGCAATTTCCAATTGGAAGTGCTGAAGCAAACTTGCCAAATGCGATTTGAAAACAGTTGTTGACTGTTCTGAGATTGGCGCAGGATTTCAGTTGTTGCAAATTTCATTCGTTGGCACGACGCATTCCGAGCCGCGCGTTCCCGCGCGACACAAGAATCCAATGGCATTCATTGCGCCGGAAAGAATCCTGTTGCTTGTCCCACTCGCATCAGGACAAGAATGCTTTGGGGCATTTCCGATTGGAACTTGCTAACTGTCAATTGCTAATCATGATGGCGGTCCAAGCAGTGCCGTCTTCTTCTCGGTGGGCATCTGTGGGAGCGGTTCGGGGATCGGCGGCAGGAACTTTTGCTCCTGCGGGGCCAGCGGGAAGGCCTGTTGTGGAGGCGGGCAGCCGTCGCGGCGGATCTGCCAGCCGCCGCCGAGCGCCTTGTAGACCTGGATGAGGCCGAGCGCGAATTCGCCCTGGGCGAGCGCCAGCGTGTCTTGCTGCTGGACGAGGTTCTGCTCGAAAAGGATGAGCTGCGGGATCGATACGGTGCCGGCCTCGAACTGGGCGAGCACCAGCTTCTCCGCCGTCTCGGCGGCGGCAACCGACTTCGACTGTGCCTGGAATCGCTTCTGGCCGTTGAGGAACGTAATCAGGCCGTTCTCGGCCTCTTGCTGCCCGTTGAGGACTGTCTGCTGATAGGCGAAAACGAGCTCCTGGAACTTGGCGTCCTGCAGGCGGACGTTGTTGAGCGTTCGGCCGTAGCTCAGGATGTTCCACTGGAAGTTGGGCAGGATGTTGCCGTTGTACGCTTCGGGGCGCCAGAGGTTGTGGAAGTAAGAGGCCGAACGGAAGATCTGGCCGTTGATGAAGACGTGCGGATACCATTCGGCCTCGGCGATGCCGATCTGCTCGGACTGGGCGGCGGCGGCGCGTTCGGCGCGGCGCACATCCGGTCGTTGCCGTACCAGGTCCGCCGGCACGCCGACGATCACGTCTTGCGGCGGCGTCGGAATTTGCGCCTTGCCAAGCTTCGGCTGCAAATCCTCCGGCGGCATGCCCAGCAAGATGCACAGCAAGTTCGCATTCTGACGCGCGCTGATCTCGAGATCGTAAATGGTCGCCTCGGTCTGATACATCAGGGCCTGTGCCTGGGCCAGGTCGACTTGCTTGGCGACGCCGGCCTTGAAGCGGTTCTCGACCACCGCGACCGTCTTGCGCTGCAGCTCGCTGTTGGCCCGGGCATACTGGATGCGCTTCTCGGCCACGCGGATGTTGACGTAGGCCGTCGCGACATCGCTTAGCAGCGTGACAAGGATGGCATCGTAGTCGAACATGGAAGCTTCTAGCGTGTCGTCGGCGGAGTCGACAGCGCGGCGCAGGCGGCCCCAGAAATCCAGTTCCCAGGTGAGGTTGAAGCCGAGGTCCCACTGGGTGATGTAGCGCTGGCCGGTGCCGCGCAGGCCCTGGCCGGTCGCGGTGCTGAAGACGGAGCGAGT
>DASRSQ010000040.1:0-2549 GCA_035656475.1 Gemmataceae bacterium
GTCACTTTCTTGCCCGCCTCAATTCCCAGGATCTCGCTTCCTTTGGCCATGTCCCACACCACGACTTTACCTTTGTGGCTGCCTGCTCCCAGGAATGCTCCATTTCTGCTGAATCCCACATCATAAAACGCTCCAGACCCACCAGCCTGAAAACGGTGTATTTCCTTGGCTGATAAGACAACTGATTTTTCATCTGAAGTTTTCCCGCCGATGCCGGGACACATTTCAAATAGAACCAGAAAGAGGAGCCAATACGCATTGTTCATGGTTCACAGCCTTCTATCAGGTCAACACAGTGCCGGCGATCACTTCTCCTCGCGCTTCGGCACGCTACGGCCGTCACGCTGGAATTGTTCCAGCGTCGCTTGCATACTGCGGGCACGCTCCATTTCGTCGGCGTAACGATTCGTCTTCTGCGTCGGATCGTCACGCAGGTTGAACAGTTCGAACGGCTGCTTGTGCGCGGTGTAGCCGCGCTCCTTGCGGAACCAGTCGGGCTCGCCGGATTTCTTGGCATTGTCCTCGCCGCTCGGGGACGCGATCAGCACCCAATCCCCCTGGCGCAGCGCGAGCTTGCCGCTGCCGCTGCCGTGGATGAGGCCCTCGCGCTTCACCTTTTCGCCGCGGAAGGCGGCGGAGATGTCGATGCTGTCCTCGGCCGCATCGTTGGGCAACGGCGTCTTCGTGATCGCGGCGACGGTTGCCATGATGTCGGTGAAACCGATAGTCTGGTCGCTGGTCGAATCCGGCGCGATCTTGCCTGGCCAGCGGATGACGAACGGCATGCGGTGGCCGCCTTCCCAGAGGTCGCGCTTGACGCCGCGGTAGATGCCCATGCTGGCGTGGCCGTAACGGCGCAGCCGTTCGTAGGCGCCGATGCCGACTTCGCCGACGACCTCCGGGCCGTTATCGCTGGTGAAGATGACGATGGTATTCTCGGTCAGCCCGTGCTCATCGAGGGCCCGCACGATCTCGCCGACGACGGCGTCGGTCTGCATGACGAAGTCGCCGTAGTTGCCGACGCCCGATTTGTTCTGGAACGTCTTCGCCGGCACCACCGGATAGTGCGGCGATGTCAACGGCACATACAAAAAGAACGGCGTCTTCTTCTTCGCTGCCTCCGCGATGTACTTCTGACTTCGCCGCGACACCTCCGGCAAGATCTCGACCTGCTTCCAGCCCGCCAGCATCGGCCCCGGCCGATTGATCTCCGGCGTCGACACCACATCGGGGATGCCGACGGTACGATCGTTCTCGATGAAGCAGTACGGCGGAAAATTCGGCAGGTCGACGCCAAAGTAATAATCGAACCCCTTCGTCGTCGGCCCGTTGGCGATGGCCTTGCTGAAGTCGACATTGCTGAGCTTGTCCTTGCCGCTGGCGGCGACCTTGCCATCCCTGGTGGCCCAGTTCCAGCCGAGGTGCCATTTGCCGATGCAGGCGGTGCGATAGCCAAGGCGGCGCAGCATCGAGGCGAGCGTCAGGCGGCCCTGCTCGATGATTGGCGCCCCCCACGGCGCGACGACTCCCTTCTTCAGCGGCGAGCGAAACGGATAGCGCCCCGTTAGCAGGCCGTAGCGCGTCGGCGAGCAGACCGCCGACGGCGAATGCGCGTCGGTGAAGCGCATCCCCTGCTTCGCAAGCCGATCGATGTTCGGCGTCGCAATCTTCGACTTCGGATTGAAACAGCCAACATCGCCGATGCCGAGATCGTCCGCGAGGATGATGACGATATTGGGCCGATCCTTCGCTTCCTGCCCGAGAGCGGGCGTCGCCGCGATGGCCAGGGCGATCAATGCCAGTACGCGCATGCTCATGTGGTTGCTCCGGTGCGGGCGTGGTGGCATCATCCGAAATTGACACATGGTTCGCCAGCTTTTTCCAGAGGAGCGCGACGCTTTTCGAGATACGCGACGTGCGGAGGATGGTACCATAAGAGGTGCGCGACCGGATGCCGTGGAGTGATACTCGTCCACACAGGCAAATCACGTGAATCCTCCGAGGACGCAACGTGGACACTGTTGAACTGACCGTCTGCATCGCCATCGCCGTCGTACTCGTCGGCGTCGCGGCATTCTTTTTCGTCCGCCAGCGGCAGACGCTGCAAAGCGTGCACGCCGATGCCAGCATGTCCGAGGAACAGCGGCGCTATCTGCTCACGCAGGCCCGGCGGCGCATCGCCGGCTCCGTCCTGTTGCTGATACTCGCCGGCATGCTCGTGGGCTCGCTCTTCTTCGATTACGAACCGCTGCGAACGAAGATCCATGAACTCCCGGCCGAGCAGCAGGAAGCCGCCAAGTATGCGGTGCGTGTCTTTGGCGTCTACTGGATGGCATTCCTGTTTGTCTTGCTCGCGCTCATGGCCCTCGCGGTGTTCGACTTCTGGGCCACCGCCCGCTTCAGCGTGCAACAACAACGTCAGCTCTTTCAGCAACATCAGGACATGCTCGAAGCCGAGCTCACCGAGCACCGCTATCGCCAGGACAATTCCAACGGTGCCCCGCACTGACGCGCGATCCTCAGCCAAGCGTCATCATCGTCCGCTCGGC
>DASRSQ010000041.1:0-26514 GCA_035656475.1 Gemmataceae bacterium
CCGCGCGGTCGTCATCGCTGAAGCAGTCGGGAAACGCCAGTACCACGGCAGACCAAGAACAGTCCTCTTCGAAGAACTCGTTGCCGGTGAACGAACACTCCCGCAGATGCTCCGGCATCGCCTCCATCCGTTCTGGCGATAGCTTGAACCCACCGTGGCTCGGCGTCTCGTAGAACGTGATGCCCTGCGCGACCTGGTGCACGCGGTCTGACATGCCCCACGGGGTCTCGACGCGGTCGCGGCCGAGCTCGTGCAGGAACTCGGGCGGCAGCAGGCAGTTGTCGGGCGCGTGCGTGAACATCGGGGCAATCTCGCGAAACCGATATCCACCCAGGCCGCAGGCGATGGCTGAGACTTTGAACGTCAACTCGGGATGCTGGTGCGCGAAGTCGATGAACTGGTCGACGTGGGCTTCGATCTGTTCGAGTGGGAGGGCGCGGAGATCGGCGCCTTTGGTCGGAATCGCATACGACGAGGCTTGTAACCCCTCCGCCTGGCCCATGATTGCGCCGTGGTTCTCGCGAGCGACGCGGGCGGTGCCGTCGGAGTGATCGCCGGCGAGATTGGAGTTGAAGACGAAGATGGGATCGGTCATGGCAGCGGTTCAAACGCGTGAAACACCAATTCGCCGCCTTTCATCTGGAATGTGGAAATGTAACGCCCGGCACCCTCCGCCGGATGGCCGGTGCCGCGAATGAGTACTTTCCGCTTCTCCAGGCTATTCTCGGTATCTACCCGAGCCCACAAGAATGGCTGTCCACCCTGGATTTGCACGGTCAGGAGAGCCGCGTCCATCGGCATCTCTACTTCTTGCTCGTCCAGTATCAGCAGCGGATATTTAAAGATCGTTCTCATGTTCCCTCCTTGGTTCGCGACCTGCGGCCGTTCATTTCCGGATCCCCTTGGCTTCGTTGACCGCTTTTTCAACGTGAGCGACGCAGGATGGCAACTTCCACTCAGCTTCCGCGCATAGCTTCTGCCGCATGTCGCCCGGCGTTGCATCAAGAGCGCACAGCGTCCCCAGAATGACTATCGCACCGAGGAACACGCCAACCGTGAGTCCGCTAATAAAAGTGTCCATGCTTCCTCCATGTGGTTTGGGTTGGCTGCGTGCCGGGCCTGTGTTTCCCGGCGGCTATGGGTTGCAGTGATCCAGAGGATATGCTTTCCACCTGCCAGCGCACGTCGCCAGAGCATTCCTGCTCCGCCGCAGCCACCACGAGCCTCTCGGCTCGTCTCGTTAGAACGGCGTCCGCTCGTTGCTCATCGCCAGGACCGGCTCCAGGCCGTTCCGTTCCCGGATGCGATTCGCAAGCTCAATGAACTCCGCGTGCGCAGCCGTGTGGCTCTTGCCGCGCGCATAAATGTCTTCCTCGGTGTTGCGTTCCAGCTGTTTGCTCCACGCCTTCTCGGAAGACCGCCATTGCCAGCCATGCTCGCGTAGCCATTTCGTGTCACCGTCTTCGGCTTTCGGCTTGGCGTCCTCGCCTTCCTTCTGCGGCAGGAATTCAATGCGGCCCTGCTGCCAACGCACGGAGCGCGAGAAGCGAAGCCAACGGCCGTCGCCAGTGGCGATGCGGTGGCCCTGGCCGAGCGTGTCCTGGAATTTGCGCTGCTGGGGTTCGGCGCCTTCATTGGCGTCACCGGGCGTGCCGGCATCCTCGGGTGCGAACTGCGCTGTCGGGATATTCTCCTCCATCGCGTCCTGGAGCGTTGCGCCCTCGCCTGGTGTTACTGTGGTATCTGGTGTTTCGGCTGCCGCTGCTGCGGCCTTGCTGCGTCGTGCCATGATGTCGTCCTCCATGATGATGCTGGTCCGACCGGGCCAGCTCGGGGAGGAGGGTAGACCTGTTTTTTGGAAGTGTCAACTGTTACGGGGACGGGATGACTGGGATGAGCATACAATACGAATTGGCGTCAGCTTAACTTTCCCACATTTATTCGAGGGAACGATGAATCATCAAAACACGCCAGTAATTCAGTTCAGGAACTTAGGCGGTTTCCTTGAGGATGTCGACAAACTCTTCGATAACATTGTCGACTGCTGGAGTCACATCCTTTTCAAGGAATCTGATCGTCAACCTGTCGCAGATGCGTGGGCCGAAGTGAAATCGAATTTGCCGACCCTAATCGTCGCGATAAATAGCGCGAATAACAGGTCGAAGCTGAAAGACGCCGGCCTAGAGAATGGATCAAAACAACTTGAACTCAAGTTGAAGGGCGTATCGGATGCGTGGTCTCGTTTTTGGCTTTCCGGGACAGTAAGGTTGCTAAAGGATCTGCTTAGCTGGATCAATGCAATCCTTGGGAGCATTGCCTCAGCGATTCCTGGCGGTGAAGGCATTAAGGAACTGAAGGAAGCAATCGAGAAACTGATTCAGGATTGACGTGGCATGACCTGATGTATCGCCATCTCATCCTTCTTCCGAATCGGCGTCTCTCCGCTTATTCGGCGGTACACCCAATCCTTGCTGACGTGAAGCCGCTCGGCAAGCTGGCGTGCGCCGCCGTGAGCATTGGCGACCTTGCGAAGCTGGGCGGGGGTCATGGGGTTCTCGATCCTTTTGGGCTGGCGGGCGCATCAACTGGATGACCTTCTTCCTCGCCCCAGATGTTTTCATTGTGCCACTTCGCAAACGCTTTCAGAAACTCCACCGGCACGCCTGTTGCATCGTCCACCATGCGGTCAATGACACTTTTGCCCGGAGTCCAGTGAAAGCCTGTGTCATTGCGAAAGGCTGCCATAATGTCTTCGCGGCCCAAGGCATAGCGTACGCTGCCCAGCCAAGCCCCAGCCATCAGCGGGTCTTTCGGGACAAAAGGATCGAGCGGATTCTACCGTGTGTCCGATTTGTAGTCCAATCGTATAGATACCCCATCCCGAAGAAGCCGATGCATGAAGCAAAACCTATAAGCCCCCCAATAGCGGCGCGGCGCATTTCAGTATCGTCGAGCCAAGGCCATGAGCCAACCACATAGGCGGCAAGTAGTGCGGCTGCTATCTGTAAAATGAGTTTCATATTCTCTCCTCATGATAACGTCGTTGCCTTGTAGGGTGGAGTTCGCGGGCATCCACCCCTGAGCTTGCTGCCTCGATGACCTTCCCATCAAACCCCGCCGCGAAACGAGTAGAGCGTCCATTCAGCAGCTTCTTTTTAAGTCCTGCTCTCAGACTGGAAGCTTCACCTCCATATCGTGGGGTTTCCCCCTGAATTGCACCCGATCAAGACTTCCGCCTTTCGGCTTATCGCCTCGGTATGCAAACCGCGCTCCATGTTGTTTACGTCCCCAAGGATAGGCTGACGATTCCCTTGCGGGAACAATGGCACCCTGTCGCAAAATGCGACATCTGTCAACAACTATCTGCGTGCTTCCGCAACCTTCCCCATCATCATCTCCTCCACACTCGCCACGCTCGCCGGCTGCCTCCGCAATCCTCGCCGTCACCGCAAAGGATCCGATGACTGCCAGACAATCCCCTTGCGCTTTTGCCCGTGCCGCGCTACCGTCCAGGCATGACGGTCGCTCATGCAGTCGAAGCAACAAGAGATTGGCACGCCGATTTCATCGAAAATGCCTTGCCGAGAATCCGGAGGCACGCAAGCGCGCAATTCAGCGGTTATAAGCCGGAAAGGAAAGAGGAGGCCGTACAGGATGTGATCGCCAACGCCTGGAAGGCCTACCGCGATCTGCGTCTCGCCGGCCGCGACCCGTCCGGGTACATCAGCATGATTGCCGAATTCGCAGTTAAGCAGACCCGTGGCGGGCGACACATTACAGGGCAGGAAAGAGCACGAGACGCCATGTCTCCGCGTGCCCAGCGCCATAAAGGGTTCTTGATGCGGGCACTGCCCGAGTACGATACGGGGCAGGATGACGCAATCGAAGGCATCGCGGACACACATATGGCATCGCCGGACGTTCAAGCTCAGGTGAGGATTGACGCACATGAGTGGCGAAACACGCTACATGCGCGTGACAGGGAAATGCTCGATGACATGATCGCGGGGTTCAGCACGACTGAGCTGAAAGAAAAATACGGGTTTAGCATGAGTGCCGGGAGCCAGCACCGTAGGAAGTTGCACGACGGGCTGGTCGCCTATCTGGATGGTGACAAGGGGCGGTAACTTCAGCCGTTCGGCCCCCGCGCGGCCGCCGTCTTGCCGTTCGTCATTTCGTCTACAGTTGCTGTGGGTTCCGGCTGTTCGTCACGCTGACGCTGAATTCTCCTCGTCACCGGCTCTTCGGCCGTGACGGTCCTCTCCGCCCTCGCGCCCGCCGGCGTATCGACCACATTGCTCGCCTTCAACGCTTTGATCCGGTCCGCGGTCTCCGCCACCGGCGGTGTGCCCTCCGGCGGATTCTCCGATAAGCCCACCTTCAACGCATCGCGCAGCGCCGTCAACTCCCCGAGATACGTCTCATGCGCGAACGCCAGCCCATGCCGGTCCGTGAAGTCGCGTAGCTGCCCTTCGGCCAAGGCTAGGTCCCGTAGCGTGCGCTCGATGCTGAGGTGATAGTCTTTCGAGATGCGTTCAAGGCCATTGAGAACTGCGCGGGCGCCGTGATGGTCCCTGTTCAAACTGTCGGTGCGAATCGTTTCGCCTTCGAGATAAGCCTCCGGGTTGAAGTGCGGGTGCAACACCATGCCGAACCGCAGGCCCCGGTAGGTGCCGAGCGGGTATCTGCGCCCAGAGTTCACGCTCGTCGGCAGGTCGTCTATGGCAGCATTCAGCACGCCGATCAGGTCGTCGCGCATGACACGGTGACCGCCGATCGTGATTCCATCGTCGGCGTGGGCTTTCAGTGTTGCGCCGTCAGCGGTCAAGCCCGCGAGCCTCTCCTTCAACTGCTCGATCCAGCCCGGCAACTCCTTCAGCTTCTTCCGAGCAATGTATTGCTCGTCGGCGTGGCTCCGCTTTAGCACGCCCAGCCGGTGCAACTCGGCGTCAGCCTCGGCGAGCGTCAGCACGGCGGGATTACCGGAGGCGATTGCCTTCACCTCGGCGTAACTCAATTCCTGCCCGCCAATGTCCTCGGCCTGACGTCCGATGTTCTTGCCGGTCATAATCTGGGCGATAAACCGCGCCTTTGTCTCCAGCGTTTGCCACATATACGCGTCGAAGCTTCCCTCGGTGACGTAGCGGTAGATCGCCACTTCTGGCCACTCGTTGCCCTGGCGGAGGATGCGGCCATCACGTTGCTCGACCTCAGCGGGCTTCCACGGCGCGTCGAGGTGATGCAACGCGCAGAGGCGTTTCTGCACGTTCGTGCCGGTGCCGAGCTTTGAGGTGCTGCCGATCAACACGCGCACGGTGCCCTGGCGGACCTTCTCGAACAGGGCAAACTTCTTGGCGTCGGTGTCGGCATCACCGATGACGGCGATCTGCTCGTGTGGGACGCCGCGATCAGTAAGCTTGGCGGCGATCTCGTCGTATACCGAGTAGCCCCACGGCGTGGGGTTCACGCCCATATCGCAGAACACGATCTGCGTACCGCGCTTGTCGGCGGTGCGTTGCCATATCTCGTGGATGTTCTCGATCATCGCCTCGATCTTGCCATCGGTATAAACCTCGGCGCCAGCGTCGAGCATCCGGGCGTCGAGGGCGAGCTTGCGGCCCTCGGTTGTGATTTTCAATGCATTGTCTTCTCTGGGATCCACGCCGCCATTGCGGATGCGTTCGTAGCGTTCAACGAGTTCCTGTTGCTGCGCGTGCTGATCTGCCGACATTGGCCGCGAGACGATCTGGGGCTTGCCGCCTTCGAGGCCGGGCCGGGGCAGGTTTAGCATCTCGGCGGTCTGCACGTCGGCGAAATGCCTGAACATCGATTGCAGTTCGGGCAGGTTCACGAATTTCGAGAACCGCGCGCGGGGCTTCAGCGTTTTGCCATCAGGTGAGATTTCCATCTGCTCGACGACTTCTCCGAACGTGGCCGCCCACGCGTCGAAGTGATCGATGCCGCGGTCGCGCAGGCCATCGGGATCGAGGAACCGCTGCAGCGTGTACATCTCCACCAAGCTGTTGCTGATCGGCGTGCCGCTGGCGAATACCACGCCGTGGCCGGGATGCTTCTCGTGGAGATAGCGGGCCTTCATGTACATGTCGAAGGCGCGTTCACTACCGCCGGTTTGGATCCCGGCGACGCGGTCCATCTTCGTCGGGGTCTCCAAATTCTTAAAGGCTTGGCAGTTCGAAACTAGGGCGCCGTTCGCGAAGTAGTTGTGGTTGTCGGCTACTTCGATGTCGTAAACGATCTGATGCGTTCGACCACCGAATCGGTATTCTCCATCACTTCCCGGTTCGAGAATCGTAACACTGACCACCCGAGAAGGGAGAGGGCCTTGTCCTTCTTGGCGTCGAGTATCTTCGCTTTGGCTGACGAGTGGGTGGACCCGTCCACTTCTATTGCGAGTTTGCGTGCAGGATCTGCCAGGTCTGCTTTGTAACAGGGAGGTAGTTTCTCCATCAGGCCTCTGATTGGCCGTGTCTTGATTACATACTCCGTGGGCATTCCCGTCGCTTCCGCGAGACGCAATTGCGGCCGTGGAAGTGGTCTGCCGTTGCCACCACAGAAGGCTGGAGCATGGTGGCTTTTTCTGCGTAATAGTGCCTGTGATATTTTTTGCGCAATTTCTGGTGGACAAACAGATCGGTTCGCTTTCATCCATGCCGAAGCTCCAGGATTCGGACGCCCCTTGCATGGCCAGTTGTCCCAGTGGGGACGCATGGATGCTTTGAATTTGGCCTCTATTTTTGGATTGGCACGCTGCGCTAACGCCTTGCAGCGATTTGTACAGAATCTGCGGGGTCGCTTGCGGTCGAGCGCGGGCCCCATCGCCAGGTAGGTAAACTCCTCGCGGCACCATTCGCAGCGCTTCGTGCGCGTTCGCTTGGCGAGCAGGCATTTGGGGCACTCTTTCAGACGATTGCACCCGGTGGTGAACTCCTGATCGCAGGATAAGCAAGCTCTCGTTGTCTTTGACGTTGCACGCTTCTTTGTAGCCGATGCCTGCGATCCAGAGTTTATGGCGCGTAGTGCAGATGAACGATCCGTGTTCATGGTGTACCAGTACGAGTGGAGTTCGCCGTTTATTGGCGAACCAGTTGACGATTGGTTTCCACTCTAACACATCGGATATTCGATTCCAAGTTCTTAGACGCACGTTCAAATGTTGTGATACGATGTCGCCAATGCGCAACGGTCCCCGGTCTGTTTCGACTAATGTGTCATAAGGAAAGCACTCATCTATAAAGAGTTGATCCACGCCCAATGAATCGAAGGTGAGGCCATCGTCTTTTTTGTCCTCGGCCATCAGCTCTGTGAGCTTTTCCTCGCGTGCGGCTTTCTGTTTTTCAATTGTTTTCAACAGGTTGCGATTGGCCCGGTTAGACTTGTCGGCAACGCAGTCCACGAGCAGATGTTCGTACTCCGCGATCTGTTCGCGAAGGAAGTCTTCCTGGTAGTCACGGCTCATTCCGATCTTTTCGAAGCTGCTGTGGGTGACGATGATGGCGTCCCAATCCCCAGTGGCGATCTTCGCGGTGAGATGTTTCCGGCGCTCTCTGGTGAAATCCTCTTTTGATGCAATCAGGATCTTTGCGTTCGGGTAGAGCTGGAGGAATTCGCGTCCGAACTGTTCTAGTAAATGGTTCGGGACCGCTACCAGACATTTTCGAGTGATGCCAGCTTGCCGCATCTTCATGCAAGCGGCTGACATTTCATAACTTTTCCCGGCTCCGACTGCGTGGGCCAAAAGTGTGTTGCCCGCACTCATTGCCCGCCACACTGCCGCCGTTTGATGGGGGTTCAGCGTGATGGTCTGATTCATGCCGGGGAAGTCGAGATGCGAACCATCGAAGAGGCGGGGCCGCAGGTTATTGAATTTGTCGTTGTATAGGCGGACGAGACGCTCTGTTCTATCGGGATCGGCGAACACCCACGCCTTGAAACGCTCCTTGATCTGCTTCTGCTTCTCGCGTGCGGCGAGGGTTTGCTCCTGATTTACCACCTTCTTATCATCTTCAAGGGTGTCGTAGATCGTGGGCTGCTTCATATTCAGCGCCAACTCAAGTAACCACGTTCCGTTCGCCCGCGCAGTGCCGAATTCCGTCGTCGCCGGTACTGAGTTCTTGGCGGCCCAGCTTGGCTCAACGCTCCAAGTGGCATCCTGCTTCAGATGCCCGATGGCAATGTCGTCCGCTTCGACGCGAAACAGCTCAATGGCGAACTGGTGAATGTCGCTCTCCGGAAGCCACGGCGCGCCGAGATTTGCGTCGATGTCGCCTGGCAGCACGTCCTCGGGCTGGACCTTTCTCAAAGCCTCGGCATTCCGCTCGGCACCCAGACGCTCGGCGGCGGCGAGCTTGGCCCGGACGTTACCCGACAGGTATTCGTCGACGGTCTGCCATTGTTTCGATTCGGGGTCGAGGTAGATCAGGTCGCCAAGCTCCTCGATGACCTTCCCCTCGGGCTTGCCGTACAGGCCGGAGATGAACGTCAGGTCCACGGTACCACGCTGGTTCAGGCTGACGAGCAGGCCCTCCTCGGCGCTGGCGACGTGCGTCACGGCTGGCTTGATACCAACAACATCGCGGCTGAAGATGGCTGCTTTGGTCGCGGTTCCGGTATCTTCTGAATAGTCCTCCAGGCTCAGGACCAGCATCGCATCCGGGTCTTCCCGGAATTTTGCGATGTTCGGCATGCGGCGGATCGTGCCGGTCTGGGTCTCGCTGAAGGTGGTTTTGTTTATCGGCCCGAATTGGCTAGTGAAGCGGTCGTAGGTGTAGTTGAGTTCCCGCCGGGCTTCCGAGCGCTCGGCCTCCGGACGGCCTTCGTTCTGAGTACGGAGAACCTCACGGGCACGATCGCGAAGTCCGATCAGGGCACCGATGCGTCGCCCGAACATGGCTCCTTGCGCCCAGAGCTCCGAACCGCCATAGACGACCGGCACACCCTGGCCGTCGACCATCTGGTGGATGCGTCCATCTGCGACAAAAAAACTGCCTTCGGAGAGATTGGGCGGGACGACCGGGGCGCAAGAATCAGGGGCGGGGCGCGCGG
Source organism: Gemmataceae bacterium (assembly GCA_035656475.1). GTDB lineage: Bacteria > Planctomycetota > Planctomycetia > Gemmatales > Gemmataceae > SIAQ01. The sequence continues at coordinate 9,064 of DASRSQ010000041.1, forward strand.
AATCGGGGGCGGGGCGCGCGGGGCGCAACATCGTCCGTCTCGGCCCACCTGGCCAGACATACCCGTCTTTCGGCAACTGCTCGACAGCAGCCGCGAGTTGCGCCGCGAGGTCGCCGTTGCTCCGGACGCTATGCCCCTCATCCCCGTACATGGTGTTCTTGCGCGTGAAATCGCCCAGCACCATCTCGGGGTGCCGCTGGAAATACCGGTTGACCGGCACCTCGGCGCCGTCGATCTCGAAGGGCGTGGAGTTGCACCATTCGGACTCGACATGCCTCGCATGGTCGCCCGGCGCGCGCTTCTGCATGAACAGGATGTCGGTGACGACGGCGGTCCCTTCGTTCTTGAACGCATCCGCCGGCAACCGGATAGCCCCGAGGAAGTCGGCTCGTTCGCCAAGGTACTCGCGGATGTCGGCGTTGACCTTATCGAGTGTGAAGTGGCTTGTGACGACCGCAAGCACCCCGCCAGGCTTCAGTGAGTCAACTGACTTTGCGATGCAGTAGTCGTGCAGGCTGAAGCGATGGCCGTTGTGGTCCAGGTGGATGTCGGCGAACGGGACGTTACCGATCGCTGCATCAACTGGCGGAAGCTTGCTGTCGCGGAAGTTCTCGCAGCGGATGTCCTGGTGCGGGTGAAGTAGCTTAGCGATGCGCGCAGAGAGTGAGTCGAGTTCGACACCGATGAAGCGCATGTCGTCGGGGGCGTAGGCCATAAACCTCGATACGCCACATCCAGGCTCTAACACGGTCGAGTGATCTGGCACGCCGATCCGCTTGATGCCGTCGTAGATCGCCTGCATGACGATTGGCGACGTGTAGAAAGCATTGAACGTCGTCCGCTTGGCCGAGTCGTATTCCTCGGGTGTGAGCAGAGCTTTCAGTTCGTCGCCGATCTCTTGCCAGCCGGGCCTGTATTTGCTGGTGACCGGATCAGGAAAGATCGACATCGCCACGGCACCGAAACCGGGGAAGCGGGAGAGCACGCGCCGCTCGTCATCGGTGGCCGGTCGGTCGTCGCCCTCGACGGCTTGCAGAGTGCGAATCGCGGCGATGATGTCGCGCGCCTTGGCTTTGTCGCCCTTCGAGATTTCGGGAAGAATGTGGGCGCGTGGTGGCCTATCAGGTTGAGGGGTCAGATTGATAGGTGAGGATGATGGGTCAGGCTGATGGGTGGCCTGCTCGATGGGCGAGGCCTGCTCGGTAGAGTAGTCGAAGTCGAACAGCGAGAGCTGTACCTTCGGTTTCGGTTTTGGCAGCGGATGAGTTTCGGGTTGGGATGGAGCAGGATTGGAGAAATCGAAGGCGGGTTGGAAATGGGCGGGGCGTTTGGTCATACCGGAACCACGATGTCGGCTAACATTCCAGCATCCCTCCTCAGACGACGTTCAGCAATTTCAACGTATTGCGGGTTCAGTTCGATTCCGATGCAGTTGCGTTGCAATCGATCGGCGACCAGGCCTGTCGTGCCTGCTCCGAAGAATGGATCGAGAACGGTGCCGCCTGGTGGCGATCCTGCCAGAATGCACGGCTCAATCAACTCCGGGGGATAAGTTGCGAAATGGGCCTCGGAGAACGGCTTGGTGGCGACGGTCCAAACGGTGCGTTTGTTGCGCCCCATCTCGGCTTGCTCGGCCTTGCTCATTCCATCCCATCGTTGATTGAACCCGTCATGGCGGCGACTGTGACCACGCTGCTTGTCACCGCGGCGGGGCCCGCCGACTGCTTTCATTGTTCCATTCGTCTTTGCGCCGGCGTTTGCGCGATGTGATCCCTCCTGGGCTTCTACATTTTGCATCCATCGCTTGATGGAAGAATGTTCCGCCGGTTCTCGGATTGCTTCAGCATCGTAAAAGTACCGGTCACTCCTGCTGAGCAGAAAGACGTATTCGTGAGACTTGGTCGGTCGATCAGTTACGCTCTCCGGCATCGGATTCGACTTGTTCCAAATGATGTCGCTGCGCAAATACCATCCATCGGCTCGAAGGGCAAAAGCTACCATCCACGGAATTCCCACGAGGTCCTTTGGCTTCAACGAACACTGGGATAGATCGGCGCGCGCTTGGTTTCGGCCATTCAGGTAACCGTGTTTGCCGGATTGGCTGGCTGATGCCCTTCCTTTCTTGGCATCGTGTGCGTAACTATCGCCGAGGTTCACCCAGAGCGTTCCATCCGCCCGCAGGACTCGCCGGACTTCACGAAACACCTCGACCATGTTGGCGACGTATTCTTCTGGCGTAGGTTCAAGCCCAAGTTGGCCGGCAGTCCCGTAATCTCTGAGCCCCCAGTATGGTGGGCTCGTGACGCAGGTGTGAACTGATTCTGCTGGAAGATCGCGTAGGACTGAAAGGCAGCAGCCTGTATGAATGGTGATGGTCATAACGCCATCTCGAACTGTGGCGATCCAGCGTCCAAATACACCTCACTCCACTGGTCTGCCATGGCGCGAGCAATTCCCTCGAAGGTTCGGCTTCGCTCCTTCCAGCGGTTAGGCCCTGGTGGCATTCGGTGAACTCTCTGTTCGCGGCCGTCGACAATGTTGGTCGGTTTCAGTTTCGGCAAGCTCTTCAACCAAAGGCTGGTCGCTTTCGTTTCACCGTGGCCGAATTGCCAAGGCTGAATCGTCTGGGCCGGCGGCTGGTAATTCCGAATCCGCTCCTTCGCGTGCCGATGCATGACGGGATTCTCGACACAGATACGCGGTATCGAAGCATTCCAGAGATCGGAGAAGAGTTCGGCGCCTTCGTCGAGTTCGCGCATGATCTGCTCGACTGTTTTTCCTTTGGGCGGAACCGTGAGCCATCGCACACCGCTATTGCAGAGGCGCGTGCACGGCGGGTGCGCCACCATGAGCAGGTCCCAGCCGTCGTTCAGGATCTCGCGCACGTCGCCCTTGATGTGGCGGTTGGAACCGCGTTCATCCGGGAGAAGGTCGCAACTCCATGCATCGTGGCCCTTGGCGAGAAACGCCTCGCGGACTGTTCCTGAAAATTCACAGGCAATAAGTACCCTCATACCACCGTCTTCCTCCGTTCCCTTGTTACACCAGTCTTCTTCTTCGCGCAATTGTCGGGCAGGCGATTCCGATACGTCAGTTCAATCGTCCCCATGAGGTCGCTGATTGCCTCAGCCACCTCGGCCTGCACCGTGTCGGTCATGCCTGCGAGTCGAATCAGGATAAGGTCTATTGCGTATAATCGCTGCAGGTCCGAAGACAGGCCCGAGATGCCGAAGAGCGATTGGGGTTGAGCCCTAGCGGGATTTCGTGTCTGCAAGGATTCGAGCCGATCTGTGACCTCTCGGCATTGCGTGGTCAGATAACTGATTGGTGTGAATTGCATTTCGCCTCCATTTCCAGCCCTCCTCCGGGCCTTGTAGCGATGCAAGGCGCGGGGCATAGGCGGCTTCCGCAAGGGCGGCCCTTGCCGCTCGTGAAACCCTTGCGGGAGGCGACGCCACGCGCAGGATCGCCATGGACAAGGCCGGGGGCTGGAACGATGCAGTGTGTTGGAAATGTTAGGCTATAGGTGGAATTGGCACGCTCCCGTGAATATGATTTCGTAGAAGTGCACATCAAAGAAAGGGGACTTATGAAAGCTTTCTCGGCGATGCGGGCTGGTCTTGTGGTCGCTCTGTGCCTCGGCGTTAATAGCAACGGATTCGCTCAAAAGGGCGAAAAACCAACAATTCTGCTGCCAATGGTTTCGAATGATGGAAGCCTGAAAATAGAATTGCTAAAAGCGAAGCTCGTAGTTGGCTCTACGAAGGAGCCGGCCGCGCCCGGTATGCGGTGGGAGTATGTGAAACCTTGTCCGGAGGACAAGAAAACCGCGAAGCATGACCCGAAGGCCGAATGGTCAATTTATCATGTTAATCCAGCCACGAAGAAAGGGGACGCAAATACTGTGTGGATCGTCGGTCCATCCACAGGACGTATTGATCTGGATTCTAAAGAAAAAGGCAGCTGGCGCGTGGCGGTGTCAGAGCCAAAAGAAATCAAGATTGCAAGTGTGACGAAGTCAGTATGGACGGTACGTCTGAACTTGCCCGATAAGATGTTCGCCCAGATCATTCCAGAGCCGCCGCCAGCGCAGCAAGGTTGCTGGGTGCAAGTTCCCATCGACCCCAAATAGGAGAGCTTCGATGCCCACCAACATTGATCCCGAACAGATCAAAGCCTATGAGCAAATGAATCAGGATGTGGCGACAATTCGAAAAGGTGATGAAGCAGAAAAAAAGAAGGAATATTCTCGTTATTTGTTTGAGACGCAAGGAGGCGCAGCGTTAATTACCGTGTCAATCGGAGGCATTTTTGCGGCACTTATAAATGGCTGCATTCAACAGGGAATGGCGGAGCGACAGGCCGCGGAGGCCCGCCATGCTGCCAGATATTCGATTCAACTGGAATTGCAGAAAGAGAAGATTAAGGAGCGATCAGCCAGTAACAAGGAAATGGTTGACCTAATTGGCCAAGTGATGAGTAACACTCAGAATCTCGTGATTACCAATGGTCCAAAATTCGAGATCAGAAACAATCCAAAGAAAGAAGCCCAGATAACAGCACAGATAACCGAGATTCGCAAAGCATTTAATGTGACACATACCTTGTGGAACAAGCAGAGAGACGGAATACAATATAGAATCGCATTGTATTACGGTGGCGACAAAAATGCGGTTGAAGCGTGGACAAAGCTTGCAGCAAGCATTGACGAGTATCTTGATTGGGCATCCGGATTGGATGCCAATCCCGCTCAGTATGATCGCTACACCGATAAGGAGACGCTGATTCGAGATCAGATGGCCGATCTTTCCTCCAAACTCTCCAAGGCATCGCAATCGGAAATTGAATTGATTCGATAACTCTGTGTCGCCCAAGGAACCCACTATGCCACGATCGAAAGCCACTGAACCGAACAAATCCCAGTCCATCCGCGATCACCTCGCCGCGAACCCGAAGGCCAAGGCGAAGGAAGTCGTCGCGGCGCTCGGCGCGAAGGGCGTCAAGGTCACCGAGGGCCTCGTCTACGCAGTCAAGGGTGCGATGGCTGCCAAGAAGGGCCGCAAGAAGCGAATCGTCCAGGCGGCAAAGACTGCGGCGAGCGGCCATGAGAGCAACGGCATCGCGAAGCAGGACATCCTCGCGCTGATCGTCGACGTGAAGGCGCTCGCTGCGCGGGCCGGCGGGTACGGGAAGTTGAAGGCGTTGCTCGAGGCGCTGGAGGGGTGATAGACGCGCGAACCGTAAAGCTTATTGCGGTGTCACTAAGAGGATTTAGTATTAGCCCACCATCACTGTGAACCGGTAGGTACAATGATTGACTGGAATTGGCAGCGCGTTGGTGTCGGTCCTGACACAATTCTGGATGCTGCGGATACCATACGTGTGAGTAATGTTCGTTACACCGTCAATTTGGCTGCAGGCTGGATAGACGCCAGTGTATATCTGTCGTGGGCGCGGGCGGCATTGCGGCGCGGTGGTGATGATGGATGGGATAGCGCCGCTGGCTGGGCCAAGCGTGCAGTATGTCAACGGATGGACACTCTGCTTGTGAATAATCATTTCGGATCGTTTCTTGGCAGAAACTACAAGGACAAGGCTGATTATCTTAAGCAATTAAAAGTCCCTGGACTTGCGGTCTTACGCGATCTGGTGATTGACCCTCGTAACGAAATTGAACATGCGTATCAGGTGGCCAAAGAAGAAGAGGCTCATCTCGCCCATGACGTAGCTGAACTGTTTCTGGGCGCCACGAGAGACGCAGCTGAGGTGCCCGCCATTCTTGCGCTAGGACTTGGCTCAAAGGCGTTCGTATTATGCGTAAAGCCTGGGCACGAAGCTCACGCGGTTGACCTGGGTATCGATAGATCGTCGCCGCCATCACTGTTTATCGAAGGTTATCCCAACAATCCGAATGTGCTTGTGTTATACCCGCGCGAAGAGCAAATCGCGCAATGCCCATTGAAGGACTTCACGTGCGATCAGGTATTGCCGCTTAATGCGAGGTTACGGGAGTGCTTGGCTTCGCAGACCTTCACGAGCCACGGAGTTAGTGAGTTACTGCTGAAATCAATACAGAGGCAATTGAAATTGTGAGCGGCGGTCCCCTGCCTTTTCCTCCCGGTCCCCAAAAGGCAAGCACTTGCTGATTCGCCAAACGAGATGTCGACGAGCAATCAATGCGGCCGAAATCGGAACACGTCATGGACTCCATCGCCGATCAGTGTCGCCGCTCTGCTTCGGCACGCGAGGAGTTTCTTGTACACCGAGCTTACGTTGGACTGGCGTTCGCTTTGTCGCAGCTTAACCGCCTCGGGCGCAGCTGCCGCTTGATGCGTCTTCACACTCGCCATGAACACTCAGTCCGCACGCTTTTTCGCAGGAACCCCGCATTGTCGAAGATGGTGCTCGGTTTTGCCAAGCCAGCCGAACAACTGACAGAGCTTGCGGACTGGACTGATCCGATGGTCGAGATCAACCTTTGCCTGTTATTGGAATTCCTCGTATTCGCCGAGTATCCCGACTGCTTTAGCGGTATGGATCGCGAGATCGGTCAGCATTGCCTAAATAGGGCGCTTTCTCTTTCCGTAGATTCATTTGTAAGGGGCGTGATCGAACAGGCGGAAAAACTCGCCTTCTTCGCTCGGCACACGGTCCGTATTGTAAACAAAATCCGCAATGTGAGAGATCGCATCGTGCTGATTGAGCTTCCTATTGGCAATTCGATTCCGATTCGTATGCTTGAACGCCGCTTTAGAGATGATGGATATACTGTTGTAGTCTTGTGCGTTAGTTTGTCTCGAAACGACAGTGCGAGTCGAGGCACAACTCGCTTTGAGCTTTTGTCGCGACTGCTGACGCAGTTTACGTTCCAGGAACGTGATCTACTTCTCTATCCCGACGAGTGGTGTAGCGGCGTCAATTTCAAGAATTTATGCCAACTCATCGCGAAGGTGGCGAATCGGTTGCCAATTCGTGTGGGGTTCTTGCCTATCGCCCTAGTAAGCGCGAGTGCCCATAAAGATGCGCGATTCCCACATTTTCTAAGAAAACACGAGGCTTTTGTGAGAAGGGCGGGGCTAGATCATGCCGAAGGGTTTTTCATTTTTCCGGAAATGGGAAGTAAATTCCTTCCGAAGGAACGCCTGTTCTGGGCGGAACGTGACCGTCTGGCTGGGTATCGCAAGATGCAGCATCTCGGCGGTATGCTTGGCCTAATTGATGACGCTTTGCAAATACTCCAGCAGGATGATGATGCGCTTCAATCTGGCCAGCGTTTGCTCTTGGAGCATATGGCAACGGTAGAAAGATGCGATGTACCCATGAGTTATTTTGACCGTGGCGCGTTCCGCAGTGTATTTCTCGAATCCTTTCGTGACTATGAGAGTTTACGTCCTGCAATCAAGGAGATCAAACACGAAAGCAATGAAGGAAGTGCTGAATTCCCGGAAGAAAGCCTGACTACGCTCATTTGGGAGTTTCTCGAAGTGGTCGGCACACGACCGGCCTGGCTTTGTATTAAAGTTGCACAGTTGTGGGCACGTGCTACGGGCGAAACGCTAACCACCAATTTGGGCGTACGTGATTCGTACCCGTTGAAAGATCATGCTCCGGTCGCACACAAACTAGATGGCGCACGTCGCCTGTTGCACGATATGCTGATGGCAAAGCTCTTAGAAATCAACTAGTTGTGTCGAGGTAGCAATAGCCGCCGCCAAGAAGTGCTCACCGTTGTGAAGCGATCGAGGCTCCATTGGGCTGCCCTTCCTTCCGAATCTGCTCCGCAAACAGAGGCATCCGTTCCGCCTCACGCTCCACCTTCTTCTCCTCACGCTTCTCCCGCGCCGCCGCCAACTGCACGGCGGTCTTCGGACGATAGGATTCATATCCAGACCAACACAGCGAATAACGATGCGGCGCCACGCTCTCCCCGCCTACCTCGATGCGCATGGTGGGATGGCGCTCGTCGAGCATGGGGCCGAAGCCAACCTCCATCGACTCGACCGCGACCGGTTGCCCGTCACGCAACACGAAATGACGTTTCTCTCCGGACTCACGATGCCGAACCGTATAGACCGTGGCAGCATGTGAAGGCCGCGCGCCAGTGCGGCGACATTCGGATTCCTCCTGCTTGTCCGTAAGGTAATGGCGGCAGGATGGCTCGAAGTCGGGGGCAAATAGCTGGGCGGCGTGAGCGGCGCACTCGTCCCATTGTCGCTGGAACCTGGCCGCGATCTCGGCGCGGGTCTCGGCGTTGGCGATGTCGAGGGCGGTGGGTTCGGTCATGCCTTCAGGGATTTGATGCGCTCGGCGACAATTGGCCGAATTGCTCTGGCGCCTGAGAGCCACTTTCTTACAGTGCGTGGATTGACAGGGAGTTGCCGCGCAAGCTTTGTCTGCCAGCGCGGCCCAAAAAGCCGTTCGCCAATCGCCCGGAGTTCGTCCGGGCTCATCGATTTAGGCGGCATCATCGAAGATATTGTCGCGGGTGTCTTCATTGCTCAATGCCTGCTCTTCCTGGACGATGCTTGTCTCCCTGACCTTCTCGTGGCGGATCAATTTGCCACCGACGGAGTCAACGATTTCCTGAATGACTTCGGAATGGTCGAGATCAAGTTGCTGCTTCTGAATGCTGTCGATGGCACTTAAGACGTCCTCTTTCTGAAGACCGGATGTAGTCTTGGCGGCGATATCGCGATGAAAGGCATTGGAGCACGCTTGGCTGACAGCACCGGCCAGCATTGCGCCATTAACGATGTGGGACAGGGCAAGGTCGCGGACGCCAGAATCGGTGTGCAGTCTGAGAAGGACGCGTTCCGGCGAGAAAAACTCAGTGGCAATCGGTTCGGCTAGTTTCGGTCGAGTTGTCTTCTTCACCGGGACATCCTTAAGGTTCATTTCTGCGATAAGTTGGCTCCCTTTCAAATCAGGGCGGTTGATCCGAATCTTTCGATCAATCCGTCCGTCACGAACTATTGCTGGATCGATGGCGTCTGGCCGGTTGGTCGCAAGAATGACAATGGCGCCGCTATCTTCCAGCCCGTCCATCTCGGTGAGGAAAGAGGCTACAAGCGATGAATCGTGCTTTCGGACATGAGGCCCGTTCCGGTTGATGAGGATGGAATCAGCCTCGTCGAAGAATAACACCGCTGGATGGCCATGTCTGGCTTTGTGTTCCTTGGCGTTGGAGAAGAATCTCCTCACAAGTGCTTCCGATTCGCCCACGATTCCCCGTTCGATCTCGGGCGATTTGACATACACGAAAGAGCCGTCGCCGGGTGAACGGCCGTGAAGATTGGCTATCGAGGTAGCCGCGGCTTTTCCGAACATGGTCTTCCCGCAGCCTGGGGGACCATAAAGGAGAATTCCTTTCGCCGGCTTCATCTTGTAATAGTCGAAGACATCTTTGTGCGTGAATGGCATCTCAATGGCTTCAATCATCTGGCGTTTGGCTTCTTCCTGGCCAGCAATATCGTCCCATGAAATGCGAGTCTCCCAGGAAGTGGGCTTCGCATGTGGTCCATCGCGCTCATCATCGTCGTCATCTTCTTCGTCCTCGTCATCGTCAGGCTCTGGAAGGCGATAGCGTTCAAGAAGGCCGTTACGCATGTGCTCTCTCATCATGCGGAGTATTTCTTCGTGCTCCATTTTCTCCTCACTATGTCCGCTTGAGTTGAACAACCTTGGACGATTTGACGGGCTCGAATAGCCTGCTGTCCATGAGGAAATAGGAGAAATCACCGTCAGCATCCTTGAGTGCGATTCGAATGTCGAGCGGTGCCATATAGTGTGAAGACCCGAAACTGCGCTCGAACCGAGGAACGACCGGCTCCTTGAGGGCTTCAATGACCACGCATACTTGGCCCGGCTTTGGGCATCTGTGCATTCCACCCATGCCTCGCTTGAGAACTATTCGATCACCAGCTTTGAAGTCATGCTTTGTCAGATAGGATTTGGTGAGATCCTCAATGGAATCGTTGACCTTGTCTCTTGACGTGCCCTCGGCTTTGATGCTCGCCATCAGAGCGAGGCCTTTCAATAACTCTTCTGCATCCATATTCTTCTCCATCAATTCGCCGGGCTTGATTACCCATGCGCGAGTCGGACGTTAGGCCCATTGGGCCGCGTTGTCAATCACTTTCTTGCGATAGCGATCGCAGTGGCCGCGCAGCGGGTCCGCAGGACGGAACCCACGCAGAGCGCGGGCCGAATGGCATCGCCCTATTCCTCAAACAGCCCTCCCTGCACCGACGCTCCAGCCGCTTTCGATGCCACCGCCTCCGTGTGCTTCCCCACCGCCTTGCGCCAAGGGTGCTCACCCTCAAACGCCGCCATGAACTCTTTCTCTGCGCCAGCAAGCTTCGCCTCCGCGATCTGCGCGGCGAACGTCTCGGGACCACCCAGCGCGTCGACAACATCATGCGGCACGAAGATGTGCCAGAATCCCGTCTCGCTGAGTGGATTGTCGGCGGCAGAAAACGAAACGCTGTCACTGCCGGTTCGTGGGCTGTACTGATGCGAGACCTCAACCGGCTTTCCGTAGACTTCGAGGGTGAACACCGTCTCGGGCTCCGCGCCGGCGCCTGCGTTCTTCTCGACGACGCGGCCCTCGCTGTCAAACGCAAGGCCGAATTCGCGCATGGCCCGCTTCGAGATGACGCGTGCAATGGCAACGGCCTGGTCGGGGAATTGGCCTCGAAACGCCTCCCAGTAAGACAGGCATTGCGCCCATTTGACGCCCTGGGCGGGGAAGTCCGGCGTCAACTCGTCGATCAAATCCATCGGGGAAGAGTCAGCGAGGCGGGCAGAGATGTGCTGGAGGACTTCGACCGGGATCATTGCGGGACATTAGCAACGTACCGAAGTGCCGTCCAACGGTTTTCGCAATCCAGAATACAGAACTGATAGGCAGCGCGCCCCGGTGATGCCTGATCACCGTGCATTGATTGTTGATCCCACTGGCAGATCGTGGCGGAACACTCGTCCCTGTCAGCATGAATCATTGTCGGAAAACGTGTCCTGAGTGTTGCTTGCGTCGCAATCACTGCGCGCAACCGACATTGGCACGGCTAGTGCGTTCAAGTCAATCGCTGGCAGTGAGTCGGGATCATGGGAGAGGTGGTCCCTGCGAATTGACCAGCTAAATCAATGAAAAAACATCCGGGACAAACTAGCCATAGGAGAGGTGGTTAGTTATCCCGGATGTCTGATTTACACTACCCCCTGAAGGCCTCGCCCGCAACCCCCAGTCACATTTTCTCTTAGATTGCTCACCGCAATTCAGCGAGCCTCTTTGCGCCGTCGCTTCTCCGCGCGTAGCAGTTCGGCTACCTTCACTGGCACCGGGACCTTGCCATATCGCCAGTTGAGGAACGTCTGCCGGGACTTGCCGACATCGGGATATTCGGCGAGCCGCTTGCGAAGCTCCGGGCGCCAGTCCTCACCCCAGAGCGACAGGCAGGTGGCGTAGAAGGTGGAGGGGGACATCCGGGTCATGCTGACAGCTTCTCCAATACGGTTTCGTAGTCTGGTTCCAGTTTGATGTTGTCGCGCTCGCAAGCGTCTGCGACTGCGCCAGGATTCGGAATCTCGCCTTTGGCGGCGAGAAGGCGAACATTGAGATTGCTGTAACCTTCTCTCGCCAAGTATCCCTTGCACGGAATCATCTTCTTGTCGGTGGAGCTGTGGCAGGCCATGACTTGACGGAAGGCATCGCCAGGGCCCACAGTGTCCATCAATCCTTCTGCCTTCGTCTGGCAATAGCCGGGTATCACTGATGCGTTGTTTTCAACGCGCCACGGGCAGGTCTTGCAGGGGAGTAGTCCGGTTTTCGCAATCGATCGCGTCATGCCGTACTCACTTTCAGGAACGCATCCACGTTCTGCTGGTGCATCTTGAAGGTCAGCGCCCAGACCCACGGATTTTGCTCCCACGCGCCATTTCCGTTGATCTTGTCCCACAGCATCGCGTACCAGAGTTTTGCCGATTCATCGCCATCCGATGCAAATCCCTCGGCGCAAGCATTCGCTTCGCTGATGTCCTTCAATCGCTCCACCCGGACGTCGGTGAGTTCTAGCGTCAGGCGCGAAGCCCAGCGAGGCATGAACATGGAGGAGCGCTTGTTCCACCAGTAATCCGGTTGCGGAGGATCGTCAGTGGCGCAGTATTGCAAGCGATTCACTGGCCAGCCACTCGCCCATGCGTCCGGATTCAGGCTGACACGATTTCCGCAGTCTTTGATCGCCCAGGTCTCTTTCACCCAAAGTAAATCGCCCGGTTGACCGTAGGGGCACTTCAAGTTGGGGCCGCCGTGAAATCTGAATCCAATGGCGGGATCGTACAGGCATGTCTTGCCCGTCGCCTGCGGCTTCACGATCCTGCGAGTCTGAGATTTCGCTCCGGACAACAACGCATTCACCATCGGCGCAGACATCAGTATGGGGCGAGCTTTCATGGCGCCTCGCCTTCCTCATTCAGGGCAGAAAGCACTTGCTCAGGATAAAACCAATTGTCCTTGATGATGTGGCCGATGCCGTAGACCTTTCCATGATCGGAATCGACGCGGATCGTCTTACCTGGCAGTTTGTCCCATGAGGAAACGTCGGCAATTCGCAGAATTGTGTCGATGTAGACGCCAGTGTAGTTCGGTCCCTTCTCGCAATCTTTACGATGCTTGAAGCTGGGGCCGAGCATGAGTGCGTGGCCGCCGAAGCCTTGGCCTGTTCCACCGAAATCGAGATGAATCCAGACAGTCAGGCAGTCGTGGTCTTCGATGGATAGGCTGGCCGACTTGATAATTGCGTTCTTGATTTCGCGCGCACTCATTGCACCTCTCTTTCCGCCCTGGTGGACTGTTGCTGTTTAATCTGCGTCACCGTCACGTCTGCCGTGGTCGCGTATTCCGGCCACCTCACAAACTCGCAGTAATAATTGTCGCCCTCGCGCGTGTAACGAGTCGTGACGTCGGCGAACGTGTACTCGGATAGATCGAAGCTGCCATTTCGCCAGCGAAGCGGCGGCAGGATTTCAAGGAATTCGTGGTAAATGTCGGTGTCAATCTCCCACCGGTCGCCGATCAGCGACGGCAGACCGTCAGTGGGCTGGCCGGAGTATTCAGCGAACTCGCAGGAATTGCGATATGAACCGAGCCGCTCGAAATGCTGGGCGCGAAGTGCATCGTGGTCAGGGGCGTGAGTCATGCTGCCTCCGCCTAAACTGCACGTTGCTGATGTCATTGTTGTGTTGATTGCCGTCAAGGTGATGAACGCACATACCCGCAGGGACACAGCGAGGCCTGCGTGACCCGGTAGCTCGCCAGGTCAATAACGCGATTAGGTCTTTCATGTCTCTTGGCGATAGCTCTGCGAACAGATGGTCAATGGCGGCTTTGTCTTTAGCTGCATCGTATCTGGCGAGTGCATCTCGAATGGCGATGATGTTCATGCGGCCTCGCTTTCCGCCGTGACGCCGAATACATTGAGCAGCCGTGCAATGGCAGCTTTCTGTTCGTGCGTGCAACGCGCGAGCGCGGCGGCAAGCACGAGGTCCTGACGATCCAGCGCCATTTCGGGAAACGCTTCCTGATCGAATAACAAGTCGAGCGGGGAGATGGCGAGGGCGGTGCTGATCGTCGTTAAGCGTTCGGCGGCGACCTGATTGATTCCGCTCTCTAGCTTCTGAACCATCTGGTAGGAACATCCGATTTTGGCAGCAACCTGAGCCTGGGTGAGGCCGCGAAGAAGGCGATATTGTTTCAGGCGCTTGCCGAGCTGCTGGTTGAAGGTCATGCGGCCTCACTCTCGCCGCGAGCCTTGGCGATTGCAGCGCGAGCTTTATCAATCCACGCATTGCATTCGTTCATTTCGTCTTCGCAGTCCCCATCGCGCTTGTTGCATTCAGAAAGCGACTGGGCTTCTTGTTCTGCGTAGGGAAGCAGTTCTTCCAGCACCTGCGTAAGCTCTGCGTTTATTTCTTTTAAGCGGTCACGTTCCGCAGCAGTTTCTGGAGCGGCAGCGATGAGACGGGCATTGGCGCTCCAGTCAACGGCATTCATGGGGCTGGGCATCGTCACGGTGGCTATCTTGAACCGCGCGTTCCACGGGCTTATTCCCCAGATTTCATTACCGCTGACGTCCCAGGGGGCGGGTGTGTGCTTTGCGTTGTTCATACCGCCTCCTTCGCCCGCGCGAAAGCGGCGAGCGCCTCTGCCGGAGCATCGTCATACAGATCTATATGCACGGGTCCGCTACGGAATGAGGTTTCTGCGGTTATCTGCCCGTGAAGCTGCTCCCGCTCGGGTGGCGTCATGCCGCGCCATTTTGATATGAGATAGTCGCCGTGCATTATGCCGATCGGCTCGCCTCGCTGCATCGAGCCGCAAGAGAATCCGGCGGTCTTGAGAAATGCCTCGGCCTTGTTGATGGCTTCGAAGTCGCTGCCGCCTTCAAAGGTGAGGCTTGTTGACGTGCGTTGGGCGTTGGTCATAGGCATATTCCTTTCAATTAGCAGAACATGAGCGGGTTGTTTTGCGCTGCCGCCAGTTCCATCCCGTCGGCGAGATTCATCGCATTTATCTTGTCATAATCGTCGTCCGCCCAAGGCGTGACCATATCCCGAAGGCGCGGAGCTATTCGTATGCATGCTTCAGGCGACAACTCACCATCGCAATCAGAGTGATCCAGTAGCTCTTTGATATGATCGGTCACGTCTTCCCATGAGCGGTCACCGCCGAAGCCCTTCATGTCGTCCAGGTCCAAGCCTAGAGTTGAAGCGAGGCGTTTGCGGAAGGCGTGAAAGCCACTGTATGACCAATGTGCGTTACCGTGTGAAAAATCGATTCCCATAAGAGATTCCTTTCTCTGTTGTCCGTTACGCGATATCCGCTTTGGCTTTCATCACCGTATCCTTCACGGTTTCGAGCCTGCGAAACTGGCCGATGCTGATAATTGGCTTTCTGCCATCGGCGAGCGCCTTGTAGACGGATTCGACATCGGCGGCGAGGCCATCGAGTGTCTGCACAAGTTGCTCGTAGGTGGGTTTCATAATGTCTCCTTTCGTTGTTGATGCTTCGAGTCGTAGCGCCCAATTTGACGTTTGTCAATCGGTTTCTTCGACGCTCAGCCCCGCCAATCGGGGCCTTCTCGAAGCGCCCGACACCGCTGGCGCCGCGACGGGCAACGCGGGCCGCAGGCCGCTTGCGCTTGCCGCTTGACCGGCGTGGCTGCGGTGTCAGCTTCTGGGAGAAGGCTTGGGCGGGGTGATGCGGAGAGGGGATTGCCTTCTCTGCTCTCGGTTGCCGCGTTTTCTGCATCTGGCGGAGCAGTACAACGCATCGCTTCGCTTGAAGATGGGTGCGCCGCACTCGCGGCAGTTTCTCGGTACTGCATTGATCGGCTTATCACAATGCGGGCACAGCTTCATCTTCATGGAGCGACTATTGCACGAATATTGGTGACATGTCAAACAGCATCTGCTATGGTCGTCATCACAATTGGATGGAGGTGATGTGCAGGAAGAGTGGAAGCCGGTGGTAGGGTTTAGAGGCCTCTATGCCGCATCCAGAGTAGGCAATATCAGGAGTATCAGGTCGGGAAAATTATTAAAGCCGTATATCAACCACAACGGCTACTACAAAGTTCATCTATGTGGCAATGGGATCGATGCGACACTGTTCGTCCATAGACTGGTCGCGGGCTCATTTCTTGGAGAATGTCCGCACGAATATCAGGTCAATCATGTTGACGGCAACAAGCTGAACAACGCCGTGCAAAACCTTGAATACGTAACCAGAACTCAGAACATACGTCATGCAATTCGACTTGGGCTAACTGCTCAGCCGCTAAAGCTATCCGACGACGACGTATTGGCAATTCGGAGAGCGCCGCCGCACATTTCGCACGCCTCACTTGGACGGAAATACGACATCAGCCCCTCAACGATTGGCAAGATCAGGGCGTATAAGAAACGACTGTCACAGGAATAGGTGGAGCGAGGATTGTGCTCAATCTCTTGAATGGCTCGCTCTCCGCCCACAATGCTTGCCAGTTCGCCTCGTATTTCGTCGCCACGTCGGGATTCCGTCTTAGTGCGTTTCACGCAGAAGCCCTTCTCGCCGCCTCACACACGCCTCCATCAGCGCCTCGCATGGATCGGTCGCCTCCGCCGTGAACACACGGGGCTTATTGCCGACGAACACATGCGCCACGTACCGCCCGCTCATGTATGCCACATTCGCCGTGACGTACTCACCGAGCCGGGCCGCCTCGCGGTCGCACCATTCCGCGACATGTTTCATGATCGCGTTGAGGTCGTCGGTTCTGAACCTGCCGCCACCGTGACCATGAAACACCGCAGTCGTGCCGTTCGGAATATGGGCATCCGGCCAGCCAATGCATTGCCTGGCAAAGGCGAGGGCGGTGTCGCTCATAGGCACAGAAACGCGACGAATAGCAACCAGCCCCAGCCGGGATTGCCGGTAGCCGCAACAATGATTGCGCCGAGGATGCAGAGTGCGGCGATGTCGCGGTGACTGTTCATCCCACCCTCCGCAGCAACTCATCCCTCGCCACGTTCAGCCGGGCCATCTCGTCGTCGCTACCGCCGACATCACTGTGCGCCTTCTTTGCCTTCTCACGATACGCCTCATTGATCTCGGTCCAACTAGCTCCGGGTTTTACCCCCAATACCTCCCATGCGCTTGGCGGCGCCGGTAGAGCGATGAATCCATTGAATGCCTGCTGTACCATATCGCCGGTGCCCCAGCGTTCGATGCCTCGAAGCGCCTCGATGGTCTTGCGGATCGCCTGGATGTTGTCGGCCACGCAGTCCCAGCGGTCGCACGCAAAGCACATCTGCTGGCCTTTGAGCGTGAAGTACACGGCGGCACCGCGGTCGTTCGGCTCGCGTGCGTTCGCATACGGCAAGCCGTCGCGCCGAAGCTCGACATTGGTGGACAGCACAGGAAGCCTGCCGCCGAGAAGTCGAATCTCGTGGAGCAAGCAATCGCGGGCCGTGGCGAGCGATACGTCGAAGCGGCTACGCTGCGGATGGGAGGTGCGAGGGCGGCCGGCTGGCCATTGCAGTGGGAAGGCTTCGATGGTCATGACGATGCCGTATCACTATTTTTACTATCCTCTTGCCATTTTGCCGAGATGTAGGCATTCGCGTAAGCGCCCGCTTTGGAATCTCCCCAGCGAACCGGCATGAGGTTCTGCAGTTTCTCTTTCTTGGCTTCTAGCTCTTCCTCTAGTGCAGCAATTTCCGCCTTGAGAACATTCCTGTTCCGGAAGTCATTGATTTCTTCTCGGATCAGCCGATTGAATTCCTGCATGTCAAAGGCCGCTACTTGCTGGGTCATATCCCCTCACCAGCTTCGGCCAAGACACGCTCGCGTTCAGCGCAATCGGCCTGCAACTTTACTGCGAACCGCAATCCGCGCATCACCTCCTCGGCATC
>DASRSQ010000042.1:0-5923 GCA_035656475.1 Gemmataceae bacterium
GGATGTCTCTATGAAAGTGGCTCTGAGAGCTATGTAACAAGCATCTGACTGGCTGTAGGCAGCTAGGTAATAGGCATGAATTGCCGGGTGGGATATGCCGGGAAGGCGAGTCGAGGCGTCCGCTGCTTTAAGACCTGTTACGAGCGGAATTCAAGCCATGCCTGCAACTCACGGCGGACGAACGCGGCCGAGATAACGTCCAGGCCAAAGAGGTGGCCGACCCGTCGCCGAATCCAGCGGGCGGCAGCGACACTGTCTAGCGCATTGAGCGTTGCGTGAATCACCGCGCTCTGCTTGAGCTCGTTGCAGTCCGACCGCCTGAGCAGTTGTAGCAGCTCGACCACAATGCGTGCGTTTGCCGAAATGGGCAAGGTGGACTTGGCGATAAGTCCAAGACACTGCGAGAACGGCCAGGCATTCGTGTCCCAATCGGCCGTTCGCCCAGCGGCCATGATCGTCGCGGCGTTCCAGAGGGTGCTGACGTAATTCCAGGCGGCGAGCTTCGCGCTTATCAGGTTGAAGTCGTCAAGCGTCAGCGACTTCGCATCTAAGAAGCATCGCAAGGCGAACTGTGTCCAAATAGCAGAAACGCTGAAATCCGCCTTGGCGATCGTTCCGGCCATCATGTCGTCGCTCCACAGCGCGGCACTGTAGTCCTTCGCAACGCTCATGGCCTCGATGTTGTGCAGGCCTAAAGCCTCGGCGTACAGTGTTCGCGTCTCCGGATCCATGCCTGCCAGGCTGACGGACGAGGCGACCTCGCAGTGTTCATCGACATTCCTCCTCATGCTGCGAAGTTCGTCAAGCCGTGCGGCGAGCGCTTCTTGAGTCGTTGGCATCAACACTGGCCGGTCGGCATCGTCGAGGGTGAGCACGCCTCCCTCACCCGTTTTTTCGCGGCAAGAATGAATCCAGCCGTGAAGAAGCTCGCTGGTCATCTGCGACGCGAGGTATCGCCTTTTGCGGTCAAGGAATTGCCATCCGTCGGCTAGCGTTAGCGTGATGATGGCCGATATGTCGAGGACGATGGTTGTCGACGGTATTCCCTCGTGCGCGGCACGATCGAAGGACTCCGGAGTGGCTTCGCTGCATTTCACCAGGCCCTTGGGATGCCGAATGAGAGCCGTCATCGCTTCGAGTTCGGTCGCGCCGACGCCGTGAGCCAAAAGAAACAATGAGCACGGCTGATCGCGATACACATTGAGGCATCGCTCGACATGCTCCCGCCGCCCTTTGAGCGATTCGATGATGACGCTTGGGTCGAACTCGTCACCCTCGCCGACGTGGAACTGCTGCAAGATGGCCGTGTCGGGGAAGCGCTTGGCGAGGTTCTGCATGCTGTCTTGCGCGGCGCGGACGTATTTCGTCTGGATGTCGCGAACCGTCGCCGACTGCGGGCGCAGGAGTTTCCCCGGCAGCGTAATGACGCTGCCCGGCGTCTTGCCAAGCACGGCGATTGCAAGTGCGCTGTCGGAGCCAAACTCGTCCCGACTGGCGACCGGCTGGTCGTCTTCGATCACGACCCAGCGTTGCTCTCCGCCACCGAGGTCCAGCAGGACGGCACAATCGACCTGAACCGACTCCGGTGGCTCTTGCAGGCCGGTCAGATGCCCATAGGTGATCGCGAAGTGGATGTAGCGGCCGTGCGCATGTTCGTCTTCAAAGTAGAGCCGCCGCTGTGCATAAAGGAATTTCATCGCTTCCGCGTGATGTCCTGTCGCCTCGAAGGGCATCACCACAAAGTGAGCTTCTTCCGGCGCCAACTGTGCAGGCGTTGGCAGCAGCGACGGCTCAAGATTCACCTTATCAAGTTCGCCAAGCCGCACCGCCATGCTATTCCGGAAAGCAACGAAGTAGGCCGGTGCGGGGCTCGTGCGCGCAAACTCATCGGCGAGCTGAAAAGCGTCTCTCGGAGCGTACAGGCCGAGTAGTTGCAACTCGAGCGTGGCTAAGCGGTCATCTTCTACGCCGGCCCCGCGTAGTTCTCGGCACAGGCGGAGCAGAAGGTCATGGCGATCGAGCCGCTGGGCACAAGCGAGCAGCCTTTTCGTGTCGTCATCGAATACGCCGGGCCGTGCGATCTGCTCAAGCAGGCCGAGCGCGCTGGCGTCCTCTTCGATCGTCACGAGGATATGTGCGAGAACGCGAAGCTCCTGCGGGTAGGCGGCTTGCACGCTTGTATCGAGCGCCTTGGCCGCTTCTTCCTTGGCGCCTTCGTGGTCATCTGCTTCGGCGCTGATCCAGGCGCGCATGACATGCGCCTGAAACGCGTGCCGCTCCTCAAACGGTGACGTGACGAAGGATCGTGCCAATTGCAAGCCTTTCGACTCGATGGCCCACTGAACGCACTGGAACCGGCATTCGACCGCCCGATCCCAGTCCTGATTCGCCAGCGAAGCCATTTCGTCGAGACATCGGCGCTTCTCGGAGGCATCGCCAATGTGGTGCTCTACCACCAGCGTCAGATACTTGCCCTCGTTGGTTGCTCGGTCCACGCGATCCAGCAGTTCCCGGGCGCTGGTGTAGTCCTCCTCCTGCAGAAAGAACCCAACGGCGCGCGCGGCATAGACCGATGCGTGCCTCGCGAGCGCCGCCGCACGAAAATCACTGGCCGCCCCGGAACTGTCTCCGATGAGCGCCTTGGCCGCCCCGCGGTTGACGAGGATTTCCGGCACGAGGAGGTCGAAACGCTGCGCCCGCGCCGCGGGTTCGGCCGTATCATAATGCCCAATCGCCAGTTTGAGCCCGTCGATTCGTTGCTTGCTTTCGCCATGCAGCGCAACGGAATGGATCGACATCGCGGCAGCCAAGTGGCCATGCGGCGACTCCGGCGTGATCTGAAGTGCTCTCTCGGCCGCCTGGCGGGCGCTTTCGTAGTCGCCGAATACGAGGTAGCGGTGGCAGAGTGCCAGATTGATGTCCTCGTCCGACGCGACGAGGGGATCGACCAGGGGCATGAATTCGTCCAGCCGTTGCTGCGTCGTCGCAGTCTCGATCAGACGCGCGATCATCCCCGGAGAGGTCAGGCCTTGGGCAACGTACTCTGCCGCCCGAGCCGACGCCTTGTCGGATTCGCCAAGCAGCCAATAGGCCAGCACCTGGTTTTGCTTCGCCTGTTCCAACTCCGGCGATACCGCATACGCCTCAAGAAACAGCTTCGCGGCGCTTTCAAATTCCCCGCTCGCCATGGCAAGTTTCGCGCGAAGTCGCAGAAGGATGTAGCGCTCGGCTGCGGGCAGCGCCTGGGCGGCCCGGACGGGCAGTTTGTCAAGCTCGTACCGCGCCAGGTCAAGTCGCCGCTCGCTGATTAGGGTTTCAATCGCCCCAAATCGCCCGGTCGCATCTTCGCTACCGGAGTTGGACCAAATCGCCACGTTCGCCGTAACGGTCTCACTTGCTCCCCCAGCACCCGCCAGGAGGTTCTCCCCATAGACAATGAATTCAGCCGGAACGCGGCCGAATTCGCCTGCGTATTGGCAAATCTCCTCCCAAAAATGTATTTCGACCGTGAATTTCCTGTCCGGCCGCTGATTCAGGCTGGCCACAGTGTCTTGTGCCCTTCGGCCCTTCTTTGCGGTCGTCGCGATGACGTAGTGCTCGATGGCGAAGGGACTTTGCTCTGCCTTGGCGACTTCCCCTTTGATCTCGGACGGAGTGATCGCCTTCGTCGCCTCATGAAACTTGCACTGAACGGCCTGGACGGGCCGCAGGCCGAGCGGATCGAAGATATCGACCCCGTCCTGTTTCTCGCCGCGTTTGGCGTAGAGCTGCAGTCGCTCGTTCTTCCAGAGCTTGCGGTACAGCCGAAGGCACAAGAGCTCGAATCCGTGCTCGTTATCCGGCTGCGGGTAACGGTGTCCCATATCCGTAGGGTCCCCTCGGTCGTTCGCAGAGTTTTGCGATGCCCGCCTTATTCTATTGCTCTCCGGGGCTTTTCGCCTGCGGTGACTGCATTCTCACAGAAATCCTCCGCAACTCCGCGTGGCCGTCATCGCGGCAATTCTTGCCCGGTTCTCGTCATAGCGGCACACCGGAAAAGCTTCGACATCTGGCTCAGATTTTGGCGCTCTCCGACTTAAAGGGTAAAGACGAGGGCAGACGTTATGGAGAATGTTGCAGGGGGAGAGCCGAAGGTCTACCGCTCGAAGCTCGATGCTTCGGGGCGAGTCGTCCTGGCCGCCGATCTGCGGTCGGCGCTCGATCTGCATGAAGGCGATACCGTTCTGCTGGTCAAAGACGACGAGACGGTCAGGATAGAGACGCCGGAGCAGGCACTGAAGGCCGCGCAGGAGTATTTCTGCAAGCTGGCACCGCCGGAGCGGATATTGTCCGAGGAGCTGCTCAAGGAGCGGCGCGGCGCGGCGGCGCGTGAGGGAGGTCGTGCTCGACGCCTCAGCGTTATTGGCGATGCTTCGCAAAGAACCGGGAAGGGAAGTCGTCGAACCCGTTGTCATCGGCGCGACCATGTCCGCCGTAAACTATTCCGAGGTCATCAAGAAGGCGGTCGAGGCCGGCGGCAACGCCGCGGAGACGCGCGGATGGCTGCGGCTCATGGATCTCGTCGTCGTGGCTTTCGATAAGATGTGGTCGCCAATGCTGGCGACCGAAGGGATTGCAGCGTTGACGCTGCGAAGGCAACGCGCAGGTTTCCTCGATAACTTTTCACACGCGCTCGAGGTCGTCGACGGCCAAATGAGGCACGGCCTCCGCTTCGTGATCCATTCGTGACGTCCTTCTTCGGCGGGACTTTCCGGCACCTCAGCCGCTATGGCCCGCCGCAAACCCGTGTCGTCGGTGGCCTCCCTTGAGTGTATACATGCGAACAGTAAACCGGCGTCAACCGGTCCGTTCGTCCTTGCATCTTTTGATGCGTGTTGGTGGGTTGCAATGCAAATCCAACAAGTTACATTATCACCCACCTTAAGACACATTCCGGTTGACTAATTGGAAAGGTGCGCTATTATGCCGCGGCAAATGGACGCACGGAAGCGAATGCTACGGTTCCACAGTTATCAGGCGGTCGAGACCTATGTTCTCGCCAAGCACAAAGAGGGCGTCCTGCTCGATGACGAATTGACCGATGTCCTGGCAGAGTTCAGCAAGACGGTTGTCAGCGCCGGTGAAAAATGGGAGCCAGACGACCCAGCCTTTCTGGCGGTCTTGACCCAGGCAGCATTTTGCATGAAGAAGAGGCTTCTGGAACTGCATCCGGAGTTGGCGGACGAAGTTCGTAACCTCGGACACGACATTACCTTACATTAAGAGCCGTTCGCAGCGTGCAGGACGGTTCTTAGGGCCGCGCCCAGTCAACAGTGCCCCTGGGCGGGTCGACTGACCGCAGCTCACCGCCCAGCCGGCTCGGCGGTGAAACTAACTGCGACCAATTCCTTAACGTTTTGAGCCTCCGCTGTCATGAGGGCTACCTTGTACCGCGCGTACGCCCTACGCCCTATCCGTTCAACGTCATCGAGCTTGCCGCCCTTGAACAGAGGGGACATCGGGTCCTCTGCCTCGCGTACCACGTTCGCATCCGCACAGTGCTCCAGACAACCCAGGGCATAACGGCGCAGCTTATCGGCATCTTCTAAAAAGCGTGCCCAAGCTCCACATTCGACGCCGTAGCGGCGCTGGTGTTTTGCCAACTCCTCGAACTGTTGTCTTACCTTCGCTTCATCCCTCCGACAATCATCCAGAAGCTCTGATACTGGACGGAGCTTCCCGAATTCACTCGCCATAAAACGTCTCTCCGCTCGCCCCAACTGTTGTCTTTCGCACGCCCGATCACCCAACGGAGGGGCCAAGAACCCTAATCAGATCGGCATGTCGGTTTGCATGTGGCCTAACTCGTTGGGCCGTCAACTCCTATTACTTTTTGGCGGAAAGATTATCGTCAACGAAGATTAGCTGTCCAGACCCTCGAACG